>CAXHHS010000424.1:0-6324 GCA_964015645.1 uncultured bacterium | reverse complement strand
AGCGCGGCTGCACCAGAAACGGCGGGAATTAGTGATCTCCGACCAACCCGGCGCTACCGATGAATTTTTACAATCCAATTTACGCATGCGCTTTATCAATGAAACGCTTGCGGAGCAGGAGGGGCGTTGGGAACGGATACAAGCATTAAGGAAAGCAAAAAGCGAGTAAAGGAAGAATACAGAATTGCGGATTTACACAATCTTTTTACTGCTATTTGGCTTCATAATTTTCACTTGCGACCGGGAAACTGCAAAGCCGGATCGCCCGAATATTATCCTTATTTTGACCGATGACCAGGGTTACGGCGATACCGGCTTTAACGGGAATCCGATCATCCAAACACCGAGCCTGGATAAATTTGCCAAAGAAAATGTGCAATTTACCCAATTCTATACTTCGCGTTCTTTCTCCGAAGGAGTTCCTACGGAAGCGACTTTGCGTGATGAATTTTTCAGGTTAGATAGCAATTAAACCATGACGCTTAATTCTGATATGCCGGACAATCGTATTTCCCTAAATGGCAAATGGGAGTTTCGCCTTGATAAAGAAGAAGCCTGGAGTGCTATTGAAGTGCCGGGTTGCTGGGAAAACCTCGGCATTCGAAAAGACCATCCCGGCCCGGCATGGTATCGAAAACAAGTTATTGTTCCCGAAAAATTTTTAAATAAACGATTATGGTTATGCTGTGGTGGGGTGAGTTATCACGCCATCGTATTTGTTAACGGGATCGAAATAGGCAGCCACACCGGGATTTGGGATGGTTTCCGTCTTGAAATTACGAATGCCGTTACACCAAGTCAGCCGGTCGAGATTCTCCTCAAAGTGGAAAAACCCGCAAGCCTTACAAACGGCCCTGATTCCGAAGCAGTCTCCGGTCGATTCCCCATGAAAGAGACGCTCTCCGGTTTTTTGCCCTATGTCTGGGGGCATATCTTTGGCGGAATCTGGCAGTCAGTTTGGCTCGAAGCCAGCGGCAAAATCGTTTTTGAGGATATCCTTATTCGCGGCGATGATCGCGGCAATGTGCACGCCGAAATTTGCTGCTCAGAAGCGGCAACAGTAAACCTGGAGATATTCGACGCTGATGAAAACCGCATCCTCAGCAAAAAACGGCAGGAGAAGGGAAAGAGGGTGGAATTTACCGCCACAGTTCCCTCTCCCAAGTTGTGGTCACCGGAACAGCCAATCCTTTACAAAGCGCGCGTATCGGCAGAAAATGGGGAAACGCGAACATTAAAGTTTGGCTTTCGATCTCTGGGTGTTCAGGGCAGCACTTTGTACTTAAACGGGAAACCACTCTATCCGCGTATGGTGTTGTCATGGGGGTGGTATCGGGAATCTCTCAATAGCAATCCGGGGCCGGACCGGATACGCCGGGATTTGGAGCGGCTGAAGCAATTGGGTTACAACAGCATCAAGCTTTGCCTCTGGGTACCCCCGCAATACTATTTTGATCTCGCCGATGAATTGGGTATGCTCCTCTGGCTCGAATTACCGATGTGGCTGCCCAAAATGAGCGCCAACTTTCGCAAGCAAACGCCGCTGGAATACGAGAGAATCGTTCGCCAGGTCCGAAATCACCCCTCGCTGATTCTTTATACGCTGGGCTGCGAGCTGAATCGTGAGGTTGATGCGGAATTTTTAAAGCCGCTGTACGCAACCATCAAGAACCTGATCGGAGATGCCCTTTTGCGCGACAACAGCGGCTCCGGGGAAGCCTATGGCGGTTTGCTAAACGAGTTTGCCGACTATTACGATTATCATTTTTATAGTGATATTCAATTCTTGCGCCAATTGTTCGATTTCTTTTCACCACGCTGGCGCTCCAAACAACCCTGGCTTTTTGGCGAATTCTGTGATTCCGATACCTTTCGCGATCTACGGCTGCTCTATGCCGCCAACCACGGAAAACCGCCCTGGTGGACACTCAGAGACGAACAACAGAATCCCCAGGGAGCACGCTGGGCCTATGATGTTGTCGATCAGGAAACCCGGCTCCGGCAGAATGGTTTTTGGGAACGCGGAGAGGAATTACAATGGATTTCTCATCAGCAGGCGTTACTGCATCGAAAATTCACCCTGGAATTTGTACGCACGTATCGCGAGATATCCGGTTATGTAGTAACAAACGAGCGCGATACGCCCATCAGCACTGCCGGGATGCTCGATGACTTCGAAAATTTGAAATTCGATCCGGGGGATTTTCGGCCCTTTAACCAGGATCTGGTGCTGGCGTTGGGTTGGGACAAACGGCGTAGATGGCAGGCCGGCGGTGACCGGGCGGCGTATTGGGATACCCGTTGTTACCGGGGTGGTGAAAACATCAGGGCACATATCATTGCATCTCATTTTGGAAAGGCCAATGGTCTTGCCAAACTTACATGGGAAGTCGCTTTTCCCGGCCAACCGCCGTTTGCAAAAGGTGTCGCGAATACCGAAGCGCTTGAGCCGGGAGCGGTTCGGGAAATACATATTGCGGAATTCATCGCACCTGATGTTAAAACGCCGCTTCAGGCCGATTTGGTTGCTTCCGTCCAGGTAGGGAAGGAAGTCGCCACAAACAAGTGGCCGCTATGGTTTTTTCCCGCCCATCCGCGACAAACAGTTTTGCCAATCTCAATAATGGATCCGCAAGACCGCCTGGAGGGACTGAATAGTTTCGAAGCAGTTAAAAATGATGTGTTAAAACAGGATCAACTTCTGATCACCACCTTGTGGACAGATAAAATTCAATCATTTGTGACTGGCGGCGGGCGGGCGATTTATTTGCATCCCGGGAAAGAAACCGAAAGCGCCTTTTCCACAGAGGAGATTCCCTTTTGGCGCGAAGCGATCAAAGTAATTGAGCCTCACCCGGCCTGGGGAGATTTTCCGCATGAAGGCTGGGTGAATCTGCAATTTTACGGCCTGGCCACGGATCACGCCCTTGATACCGCGCAACAAAAAAATGCCAGCCCCATATTAAGACGCCTGGATGCTCGAACGATGCAGGTGCATGACTATGCCACAGAGTGCTTTTTGGGTAAAGGGCGCGTTATCGTCAGTACGCTTCGGTTTGAAGGCGGGCTGGGCGATCAACCATCAGGGATCGAGCAAAATCCTGCTGCATTATATTTGCTTAATTGTTGGGTGCGTTATCTGGGTAACCTTTAATTCTAAATCATTACTTCAGGAGAATAAAATAACAAAGAAACCCAATTTTATTTACGTTTTTGCTGATCAGCTTCGGCTGCAATCCTGCGGTTATGCCGGTGATGAAAAAGCCATTACGCCGAATATCGATCAATTTGCCGCGCAGGGAGCGAATTTCTGCAATGCCGTTTCTTCCACGCCGGTTTGTGCGCCCTACCGAGCGTCTTTATTTACCGGAAAATACACCAGCAGCACCGGCATGGTTATCAATGAGCTGCGGATAAATCCCAATCAACGCTGTTTTGCGCATGTGTTGAATGATCACGATTACGAGGCCGGCTACATCGGGAAATGGCATCTCTGGGCAAACCAGGCCGGGCATCATCACGATATCCAGAATGCCTATGTACCGCCGGGACCGCACCGCCTGGGATTTGACGGTTACTGGGCCGGATACAATTTCCACCATGAATATTACGGCGCGTATTATTTTGGCGACGATCCTCAAAAAATTGAAGTGGATGCATATGAGCCGGATGCCCAAACCGATTTGGCTATTGATTATGTTCGAACGCAAGCGAACCGGGAAAACCCCTTTGCATTATTTCTCTCCTGGGGCCCGCCGCACGATCCCTGGCACAAAGATAATGTTCCGCAAGAATTTTACGACAAGTTTCGTGATGTGGAATTCACTTTACCGCCCAACTGGTGCGATACGCCTGATCCTTACATGGATCAAAATACTGACCCGGAGCGCTGGCTAAGTTATTGGAAAGAAAATATCCCGGAATTTTTGCGCGTGTATTATGCGATGAATGCCAATCTTGATTGGAATTTCGGGCGTTTACTTGCAGCGCTTGATGAGGCTGGCATTATCGATGACACGATTGTCGTGTTTACCTCCGATCACGGGGAAATGTTCGGGGCAAACGGCCGGGTCAATAAACTGATTTTTTACGAAGAAGCCTGCCGCGTGCCCTTTTTAGTGCGCTGGCCGGGGCAAATTCCCGCTGGCCACATCACAGATGCCTGCCTCGGCACGCCCGATATTATGCCCACCCTGCTCTCCCTGATGGGATTACCGTATCCTGAGGAAGCAGAGGGAGTGGACCTCAGCCATCTAACGTTGGATAAAAATGGTGCGGAACCGGAAGCGGCATTTCTGCAAGGACTGGGTCACACATTTTTATGGAAAGACGGCACGGAGTGGCGGGCCTTGCGCGATAAACAATATACCTATGCCGTTTACCGTGTCGATCAATCGGAATTGCTGTTTGATCACCAAAACGATCCATTCCAGATGCAAAATTTAGCGGGCGATCCCGATCATTATGAGACCCTCGAATATTTCCGCAACTTGCTCCGCAATAAAATGAATGAACTGAATGACACATTCGAGAAATGCACCTGGTATCGCGATCATTGGATAGAGGATCGTAAGATTATGCGGGCAGCGAGGAGAGTATTATAAAGTCGAATGTTCAGTAGTGAAAGAAAACCAAAGATTGAAGCAGTCTATTTTGACAAAGTTTTAGGGTCGATTAGCTATATTTTTGAATCATTCATTATCTGTAATTATAATTATTTCCTTTGCACGGTTTTCTAATTTTCCTACTCCGACTTGGTATTCTAATGCTGTTTTTGCCTTTGACTCGAGCGTAAATTGATGCATTTTTCGATTAATAAGAATATAATCGTTAAGATATTTATCCAGCAAACCTTGCCATGTCTGAGACATAATTTCAGAATCATTTGGGGTAAATACAAAAGCTACAAATGAAATGTCAGCACTTCCTCCTTTCATAAAGGAATATATTAAACAAAGAAAATCCACTGTGTTCGATCCAGGATTGAATAATTGCAAAATATAGGTTTGTATATGGTCAATTTCCAATGCATTTGTCGGTTCTAATTTTTCTGAAATACTTAAAATTATTCTATCTTTTCCGATTTGTATTTCTTTGATTTCATCAATTTCAATAGGAACCCCCGGTCGTTCTTTATGCATTAATGCAATATAAATTATTATCCCTATAAATATCGATACAATTAAAAGAATACGTTTCACATTCTCTCCTATCATAACTCGTTTTAAACAGAAGAAGATAATAAAAAACCTTTATATAAAGAAATATTTATTGCCTTGAGTCGGTAAGAAAAACACTGAAAAGTTATCTTTAAACAATTTCAACTGAGGGTAAGCATTAAGTTATCCAAAGCTACCCTGGATCGGCTGAACAAAATTTGGCCGGGACTGGAAGGGTATGCACCGGAAGCGGCATTTTTGCAGGGACTGGGTCACACATTTTTATGGAAAGATGGCTTCGAATGGCGGGCTTTGCGCGACAAACAATTTACTTATGCGGTATACCGGGAGGATAAATCGGAATGTCTGTTCGATCATCAAAACGATCCTTTTCAAATGACCAATTTGCTGAAGGATGCAAACTATGCCGGCATATTGGAGCGATTTCGAGCCATGTTGAAATCAAAAATGGCAGACCTGAATGATACTTTTGCGAACTGCACCTGGTACCGTGATCACTGGATCGAAGATCGTAAAATTATGCGAGCGGCGAAAGGTAAATTTAACGCTAAAAATAACCGCGAATGAATATCCTGCAATTTGGGTCAAGCTTCGGAATCGGTATTTTAAAGATCTTCAAATATTTTCGAAACATAGTGTTCCACCGGTGCAAAATCATCGGTTAGTACGGGTGTTGTGTCCGGTACCGGTTTCTGCCAAAGATATTTTAATAACGCATTCAACTCCGGATCATCATTTTCGAAAATTACTGTTTTTTTTGATTTTATAGCAACTAAAATAATATTCTGCGGCTTTTGGCCATTATTGGGGAAAGTAATTGGGAAGAGAAATACCTGGGGAAAAACCGCTTGATATGTGGCATATTCCGCCTGTAAAAATTTGCCTTTTTCGCCTTCAATTGCAGAAATCAGGTTTATGATTGCAACGCCATTCTCGCTTAAGATATCAAAGTGTTTTTGAACCGCCTCGCGTGTAGTGAGGTGAAATGGCAAGGAATAATTGGATTTAAAGGCGTCACCTAAAATAACATCATATTTTTCTTCCGTACGGTTCAAAAATGTTCTGGCATCCTCATGAAAAATTCGCAATCGCGGATGAGGTCTCAGCCGGAACTATTGCCGCGCTAATTCCGTAACCTGCGGAT
>CAXHHS010000423.1:0-6354 GCA_964015645.1 uncultured bacterium | reverse complement strand
GCCTAACCCAATCCGATTCTGCCATTTCATTTTTAAATGAAAAAATTAAAGATTGTTAAACAAAGGAAAATTATCATGAATATGTTGAAAAAAATCACTATCGGTATTGTTATACTTTTAGCATTGATTTTTGTTATATCGCTTTTTTTGCCGGCGACGGTTAATGTGGAACGATCTGTTGTGATTGACGCGCCAAAAAAAGCGGTGTTTGAGCAAATCAATACCATCAAAAAGTGGGAGGTATGGAAAGGCCCCTGGCAGGATAAAGACCCGGGTATTAAAATTACCTATAGCGGGCCGGAGAGTGGCCAGGGCGCGAAACTATATTTCGATAGCAAACATCCTGACACCGGGCAAGGCAGTGTAATGATTTTAAAAAGCAATCCCTATTCATCGTTAAAAACCGAAATCAGCTTTGGCGATGGCGGCGGCGCAAATGGTAATTGGCAATTTAAAGATGCCGCGCATGGCACAAAGGTGATCTGGCGCTTAACAGTAAATCTTGGCATGAATCCAGTTAAAAAAATTATGGGCAACCTGATGATGGATAGGATGGTCGGCCCCGATTTTGAAAAAGGGTTGGCAAGTTTAAAAAACGTTTGTGAAAACAGAAGCGGCACATCTCAGCATCAATAAAAATCAACTAAAGAACGCATCTGGTCCAAAGGCAAGACGATTAGGGGCAAAATGATTTTTCTCTCAAAAGTAGTTAATTATTTTGCCCAAAATAATTTTGTCATTTTTCAAATTGGGGCTCATAATACATGATTAGATCATTGCCAGGTTTATAAAAGTTAGTTTCAGAATAATTTTTATTGAAAAAGTCCCCCATCTGTTTTATCTTGATCTTGCCTTTAGAAAAATAACATATCCAGAATTATTACTTACTGAGAATACCAATGACAAGACTAGTTTTTGTCTTAAGTGGAATTGTCTTTCTTTGGATTAGTATTTCTTTTTCCCAGGAAAAAGAAATACTGGAAGATTTTCTGGAAAATTTTCAGGACGGCGATCTTAACCAAACAGACTTTCTGGAAATACTGAAGGATTTGGAAGATCATCCCATCGATGTGAATTCTGCATCTGTTAAAGAATTGCTGCAAATCCCTTTTTTAAATCAGCATATTGCCCGCCAAATTGTCCGTTATCGAAATCGGAATGGCAATTATTCCGGCGCAGCAGATTTACTGACTTTACCGGAAATTACCGAAGAGTTGCTGGCGGCACTTTCACCATATATTCGTTTTCAAACCCCACGGCAATTGCCATCATTTGATTATCGCTTTCAAACAGCCCATCCATTGCACAGTATTCGCGGGTTTGAAGAGAACCGCTACGGAAACCCGGTTTATCTTTACCAGCGGTTGCGCTTGCGGCCAACTCCGGATTTACGGATTGGAATTATTTGGGAAAAAGATGCGGGCGAAGCAAAACTGTTCGACTTTGGCTCTTTTCATCTCAGTTATTATTGGCGAAAGGCAAAATCACATTTTCATTTAGGCGATTTTAACCTGGAAGTTGGGCAACGATTGATGTTTAGCCCAACCTACGGATCGCCGCTGGTAGTTGCCAGCACGTTGCCGTTTACCGTTACGCCATTTCGCTGGCACCCCAAATCCGCAGTGGATGAAAACGCTTTTCTACGCGGGGCGCTTTGGAACTATTCGCCTTTTGCCACTGCCAATATTACCATCGCTTATTCCAACCATAACCTGGATGCAAATTTAGCGGATGATTCATTATCGGTTCGTTCGCTGTTTAACTCCGGCTACCATCGCACGGAAAGTGAGGAGAGCAAACGCAATCTTGTTAATGAAAAGGCTTTTTCGGGAATATTGAGCAACTCTTTTTCTTTCGGTCATATCGGTTTACAGGCTGCACGACTAACATATTCGCTGCCCATCCGAATTGAAGAAGAAGTACTACGTAAAGATTTTAGTTACATTTCAAGTTTTTATTCCGCGCAAAAAGGGTTGGTAAAACTCCAGGGAGAAGCCGCCTTTTTGGATGCAAAATTTCCCGCAATCCAGCAAACATTTTTGCTACGAACAACACAACCGTTAATAACTTACGGCGCATTATTTTATTATTATCACCCAAATTACTGGGCCTTTCATGGCCGGGCGTTTGGCAAAACCAACTCGCAACCTTCAAATGAATTGGGATATTTTTTGAGTGTTGCCGTCCGGGCGTTTCCGAAAACGGAAATTGCAGCCTATTTTCACAATGCTCGCCCCGTTCGTGTAATCGATGAATTTTCTTTCCTCCGCCGTACGCAGCAAATTCAGCTAACGCAAAAAATTGCGAAATCGCAACTTTTACTACGATTTACCAATCGCGTGCGAGAAGGGCCACCACTAAATCCAACAGCAAAACTGGCTATAACGGAATTAACAACGCGGCTTCTTCGGTTTCATATCAATACCGCTATTTCCAAAAACCTGCGGTTGGGCACCCGCGTAGAATTGAGCTGGGCAGATTCCACCGTTCAAGCGGAGAAAAATCATGGAGTTGCATTTTACCTTGATGCTCGCTATCGACCCACGAAGAACCTAACCGTTCAAGCTCGCTGGACGCAGTTCGATATTCCGGATTTTGATTATCGTATTTTTGAATTTGAAAACGATTTGCCCGGTAGCTTCAGAAACATTTTGCTGAACAACCGGGGATATAAATGGTTTTTTCTAATTCAGTATCAATTAATCAAAAATTGGCGTTTTGCGCTAAAATACCGCGAGATATTTTACCCGGATGAAGAAACCATTGGCAGTGGTCTGGATACGGTTTTAGGGAATCGCCGGCAAGAGTTACGGTTTCAATTGCAGGTGATGTATTGAAAAGGTGGTTGTATTTGGAAATCTCCCGGAGGTTTTAAGCCAATCCCGAAATTTTTGAGGAAATAGAGGTCAAAATATATTGAAGTGTAATACAACGCTATTCGGGAGCCTCCGGGGGGGGGAGCGACAAATACGATGGATTTAATCGATTGACTAAGTATTTATTAAGATTTATATTAGCGCTTTCCAAATGGTGAAGTAACTCGTAAGCTTACAGGAATTATCCGAAATGGTCGGATTCGAAGAAAAGAACATAGACGTTCAACCAATTTTACATCCCTGGAATACCTCTCGTCCATATAACGCTTATAAAGATTACATCAAATCTCACTTTGGCGGGCGGGTGCAGAAAGTTTCAGTAGATGCCGGATTTACCTGCCCCAATCGCGATGGCACCAAAGCAATAGGCGGTTGTACGTATTGCAACAATATCAGCTTTGTGCCGCCTTATTGCAAACCGGGTATGAGCATTACCGAGCAGGTAAGCAGTGGCGTGGAATATCTCAGCCGCCGCTACAAAGCAAAACGGTTCATTGTATATTTTCAAGCATACAGTAACACGTACGCACCGCTGGAATATTTAAAAGGATTATACGAACAGGCACTTGCGCATCCGCAAGTCATTGGCCTGGCAATTGGCACCCGCCCGGATTGTGTCGATGAGGAAAAAATTACTTACTTTGAAGAACTGGCGAAAAATTATTTCATCAGCATCGAATACGGCCTGGAATCGATGTTCGATCAAACGCTGGAAAATCTAAATCGCGGGCATACATTTCAAGAATGGGCGGATGCGGTAGAAATGACCGCCGGTAGAGGGATTCACATTTGCAGCCATATCATTTTGGGGCTGCCGGGTGAAACACGCGAGCAAATGCTGCAAACCGCAGATACGATCTCGCAATACCCTCTCAACTCATTGAAAATTCATCATTTACATATTGTAAAAAAAACGGTATTAGCTGCACAATATAAGCGAAATCCATTCCCCGTATTTGGGTACCGGGAGTATATTGATCTTGCTGTAGCATTCATACAACGGCTACGGCCGGATATTATGCTGCAACGATTAGTAGGCGAAACTCACCCGCGGCATTTAATTGCCCCACTTTGGGGCGTACGTGCAAATATAGTACAGCAGGATATTGAAGCAGAAATGCGACAACAAAATACCTGGCAGGGAAAGTTTTTTGCCGGATAATTTGTTTTTTGTAATCGGTTATGTTACATTTTTTGTTTGAATTTGAGGGATATCAATGAGCTGGAATCAAATTTTAGACTCGGCACTGCTTACACTCGATCTACCAAATGGCGATAAATTCCTGGTAATCGAATCACTTCTCGATTTGGCGATGACCTCCGGTAGCATTCGCGACCGCGACCACGCCTTAAAAGACCTGGTTGAACGAGAACAATATCTTTCCACGGGCTTCGAGAATGGGTTGGCAGTTCCCCACGCAAAATCCGAAGCCGTCTCGGAAATTATATTAGCATTTGGCCTGAACCGCGAAGGCGTGGATTTTGACTCCTTGGATGGTAAACCGACTCATTTTGTCTTTTTGCTATTATCGCCAATGGATACCAGCGGCCCTCACATTCAAACACTTGCTTTGTTAGCTCGTAATTTTCAATTACCGGAAACCATTCTAAAGATTAAATCTGTATCATCCGAAGATGAGCTAATGCAAATTTTTCGTGATTTTAAATAAAGATTGTAAAGACTGTGGCCTTCCCCGAAATATTCAAACCATACCTGAATCAAATTGACCATAATGTTGCCAGCGCTATCCCGCCAAACCTTCCAGCGTCCCTTGGCGATCCGATCAATTATTTTTTGAAGATGCCCGGCAAAAAAATTCGCCCGCTTTTAACGGTCTTTTCCTGCCAGGCAATTGGCGGTTCGGTAGAAGATGCCCTTCCGGCGGCAACAGCTATTGAGTTATTTCATGATTTTACGCTAATTCATGATGACATTATGGACCAGGATGAACTCCGCCGCGGATTAACGACGCTTCATATTAAATATGACGATGGCACGGCAATTCTAACCGGCGATGCCCTGATCGGCCTTGCTTATCAACAAATATTAAAATCACCACCCCGGCAATTGCGAGCGATTACCGATATTTTTACCGAGGCATTAGTAAAAGTATGTGAAGGCCAGGCATTAGATAAAGAATTTGAAACCCGCTCAGACGTAAGTATAAACGCCTATTTGGATATGATCAGCAAAAAAACCGGGTGGTTAATTAAAGTTGCCTGCTCCATTGGCGGGTTATGCGGAAACGGAACACCGGCACAAGTAGCCTTGCTAACAGAATTTGGCGAAAATTTAGGATTGGGGTTTCAAATACAAGATGATTTGCTGGATTTTATTGCAGACGAAACCAAATTAGGTAAAAAAGTTGGCAGTGATTTTAAAATGGATAAAAAAACGTATGTCGCTCTAAAATGCCGGGAAATGATTCAGGGAAATACAGCGCTTCAAAAAATATACCCGCTGGACATTCTCAAATATCCCTCATTCGCAGATTTCCAAAAAGCGTTATATGATATTGGTGTGGTAGATGCGGTAAAACAAGAAGCAGAATGTTACCTTAACAAGGCGCTTTCTGCGCTGGAGCAATTATCTCCATTGAATGAAAAGAACTCACTATTTCAAATCACACAATTTCTCAAACATCGACAATATTAAAAAAACGTATTTGCCCCGGGGCGATAAGCCGAATTCTGTCGTGAACGGTCATTTCTCTTTGCAGCCTACCCTGGAGTATATGCTTCTCAATTACTTGAGAGGCTGACGAAGCGAGCCACTTCGTTTTTCTTGCGAAAATCCTCCTTTATTTGGCCTTGCTCCGGATGGGGTTTATCCGGCCCGGGCGTCGCCGCTTTTTAATTCTCATTACCGAGACCGGCCGGTGGGCGCTTATCCCGCCATTTCACCCTTACCTACGATTGCTCGCAGGCGGTATCGTTTCTGTGACACTTTCCATCCTGCAACACTTTGATGTTACAAGTCCCGGATTCTCTCCGGTCATCCTGCTCTATGGAGTTCGGACTTTCCTCCGAGCACTCAACTTTTTACAGACAACGGGTTTCGCCATCTTTAAAAAGTTGAGTGCTCGGCGACCGCCTACCCCGGTTCAAATACACTTTATTCTGCTTCGCCGTTCCAAACCATTATTCTTCCGCAATATTCACAGGTAAAAAGCCGGTCCATTTCCCGCACTTCTACGATTCGCTGTGGCGGAAGTGTAGAAAAGCAGCCGCCGCAAGAACCTCTTGAAACCGGTGCAACCGCCAACCCATCCTTTGCTTTACGAATTCGTTCGTACTGGCTTAAAAAGCGCTTATCAATCGTTTCCGCAACACTATTTCTTTCTTTAATAAGCCGCTCTTCTTCCTCCCGGGTTTGAACATCAATTTCCGTTAACTCTTTTTGATTTTCTTGCAACTGCTCATCCCTGTCTCTTATACACATCTCCGAGCCACGAGACTCCATTGCATCTCGTATGCC
>CAXHHS010000422.1:0-6355 GCA_964015645.1 uncultured bacterium | reverse complement strand
GGGAATTTGAGGATTTTCTTTAGCGGTTTCTTTCCGGTCGCAAGCAGCTAAAGCAATATGCCTGCTGGAAGGGATAATTAGCGGGCGACCTGCTTTTTGGGCTTCTTTTACAAGATTTTCGTAAAAGCCATCAAGATAGCTTTCTAACGGGCGTGGTTCTTTTTTGCCGGCAGTAAAGCGGGGTTTCAGCATATTCAACTCATCGATATCCCGGGTGGCGGAGCCGGAGTGGCAGCTATCCAAAATAACGGTGATGTGGGGATCGTTTTTGGCGATTTCGGCAAGTAATACTGCCAATTCTTTATCGGCGAGGTCGTATCCGTTTTCCGTTCTGCTATCGTAGCAAACCAGCCCTTCATCCTTGCCATCCGGGAAAAACGCCTTAAATTCCGGCGCGGATAAACATTGCGCGCCGTGCCCGCAATATTGGAAGAGTGCGACATCATCCGCCGTGGCTTTACCAAGATGCTCGCGGAAAACCGTGATGATGTTTTCCCGCGTCGCATCACTGTTTTTCAATACCTCGACATGGAGATTCTTTTTGAATCGAGTGGATAAATAATCATGAAATTGGTCTACGTCGTTACAGCAGCCTTCCAGGTTAGTGACGTTGCCGGAATATTCATTTATTCCTACTAAAAAAGCGTAGATGTTTTTTGGCATATTAACCCCTCCGCATAAAAGTTAACCAGTGCCCAGGTGTTTATGCGCTAAAATGTTACTTTTAGTTGAATACTTGAATACAGAAACACAAAAGCACAAAAATTAAGTTTTAAACCGCATAAAATTAATCCCGTTTTCATCACGGCCCACCGCCGCTTCCACCTTCATCTTCTCCTTCGCCTTCCCGGGGCCATAAAATATCATATACCTGGTTGCCGGTCGTTCCAACCACCATTCCTAATTTTATGCCCGTTACTTTTGCTTTTACAATCCAGAGCTGCCCATCCTCTGTTGGCTGAACGGAAGAACTATCAGGCGCTAAATCCGCTACAAAATTTTCCGCGCCGGTATCATCGACAGTAAAAAGACTGGCCCAATACTCCTTGCTGGTGTTATTAAACGTGATAGTACCTTGTGACATTGCGACTCTCCTATTGAGTTTATATGGATTGATCGCAATGTAACAATTTTGAGTTTTTTATCAAAATTTTCACCCAAATACATTTATTCGTGGCGGATATTTTCAAATCTACAACGTTATCTTGCAATTATTGAAACTGTTTGGATAAATTCATATATTCACGATCTTAAAAAGAGATCGTGATGAAAAGCCGAACACTACTATTGATAACCAAGTTTGTGATTTGCTTTTTAGCAACCCCACTGCTGAGCCAATCGAGCTTTCGAATTGAAGGAGCTGTTCATGCTATTAAATTCAAGCACCTAACGGTGGAATCCGGATTATCGCAAAGCACGATTCAATGTCTATTGCAGGATCAAAACGGTTTTATGTGGATTGGCACCCAGGATGGTCTTAACAGGTATGATGGCTACCGGTTTACGGTCTATAAACATAATCCTGGCAATCCAAAGAGCTTAAGCAACAATAACATTCGAGCGCTGCAAGAGGCTAAGGAGGGTCGTTTATGGATTGCTACCAAAATTGGGCTGAATAAATTTGATCCGTACACCGAGAGCTTCGATCATTATAAACACGATCCTCAAAACCCGAATAGTTTGAGCAATAATGATATTTGGTCACTGCTGGAAGATAGATCCGGGAAAATTTGGGTTGGCACCCAAAATGGATTAAACCGTTTTGGTGTGGAAATCGGCGTTTTTAACCGCTACTACACGATTTCCGGTAATCCTTTAAGTTTAAGTAACAACTGGGTAAGAAGTATGATTGAAAGCCGTTCCGGGGAGTTGTGGATTGGCACCTGGGGTGGCGGTTTAAATCGATTTGACAGTTCCTCAGCAACCTTTACACATTATAAAAGTGATCCTCAAACCCCCAATACATTAAGCCATAATGATGTAAGAACACTTTATGAAGATGGCCGGAACCAATTATGGATTGGCACCTGGGGTGGTGGTTTGAACCGATTTGATCCGGTATCGGAAAGTTTTACTCATTATGATTTTGCTCCCAATAAAGCCGATGTTCTAAACAGCGGTTTCATTCGAGCAATACATGAAGATCGATCTGAATTATTATGGATTGGCACTTTGAATGGCGGTCTTAATTTATTGGATCGGGAAACGGGTTCATTTGCTCTTTATCAACACGATGTTAAAAACCCCAATAGTTTGAGTGTCAACAGTGTTTTTTCTATAAGTGAAGATCGTTCCGGTATCCTTTGGATTGGCACCAGTGGTGGCTCGCTCAACCTGTTTGATAAAACCGAAGAGCGCTTTCATCATTTTCGGCATAACCCAAATAACTCAGGAAGCCTGGGCAATAATTCGGTCTGGTCAATTTATGAAGACCGGGATGAGACACTT
Organism: uncultured bacterium; assembly: GCA_964015645.1. Classification (GTDB taxonomy): domain Bacteria; phylum Calditrichota; class Calditrichia; order RBG-13-44-9; family J075; genus CAXHHS01. The sequence continues at coordinate 3,907 of CAXHHS010000422.1, read as the reverse complement.
TGGGTCGGCACGCGCAATGGCGGTCTTTCCCGGCTGCGCGAGGATGACCGGAAAACGGGCATGTTTAAGCATTTTAGACACAACCCGGCAATCGCAAATAGTTTGAGTAATAACTCGGTCTGGTCCATCTATGAAGATCGTTCGGGAATATTTTGGGTTGGCACGCGCAATGGGGGGCTTAATATTCTGGATCGCAACCGTGAGACATTCAAGCATTACTGGCATGATCCCCAAAATCCTAACAGCATCAGCCACAATTGGATATCGGTTATTTATGAAGACAGGTCTGATCAACTATGGTTTGGCACCTGGGGCGGCGGCCTCAACTTGTTTGATCGGAAAGCGGAAACCTTCAAACAGTTTCAACATAGCTCGCAAGATTCCTTAAGTTTGAGCAGCAATAATGTCAAATCAATTTTGGAAGATCGATTCGGTATTCTTTGGGTTGGCACTTCAAGCGGGCTGAATCAATTTGATCAATCAAAAAAGAGGTTTAAACATTTCAAGAATGATCCTATCGACCTGCAAAGTTTAAGCCACAGCCGGGTGAATGCGATTTATGAAAGTAAGCCGGGGATACTTTGGATTGGCACTTACGGCGGCCTTAACCGCTTTGAGCGAGAGACGGAAACCTTTAAACAGTATCGAGAAAGCGATGGTTTGCCGAATGATGTTATTTATGGCATTCTGGAAGACGATAGCGGCAATCTTTGGCTTAGCACTAACAAGGGCTTAGCAAAGTTTAATCCGCAAACGGAAACATTTAAAAATTATGATCAACGAGACGGGTTGCAAAGCAATGAGTTTAATGCGGGGGCATATTTCAAAAACCGAAATGGTGAAATGTATTTCGGCGGAATAAATGGTTTCAACATGTTTCATCCTGACAGCATCAAAGATAACTCCTATATTCCCCCGGTGGTAATTTCATCTTTTTATCGCTACAATACCGATCTTAAAGAAGGTGTTGCAATTGAAGAAAAAGGGGTCTCCGCTAAAGATGAAATCGAGTTGAGTTATAAAGACAATATTCTCAATATCGAATTCGCGGCACTTAACTATCGATTTTCGGAGAAGAACCAATATGCCTATAAATTGGAAGGATTCAACGATCACTGGATTCAACTTGGCACAAAACGTGATGTTACATTTACCAATCTTGACCCTGGTGAATATGTTTTACATGTGAGAGGTTCTAATAATGATGGCGTTTGGAATGAAGAAGGCACTTCGTTAAAAATTCTCATCACGCCTCCCTGGTGGCAAACCTGGTGGGCGTATGTTTTGTATGTGTTAGTGTTTAGTGCCAGTGTATTTTCAATCATCAAATATCGCGTAAATCGGGCTACAAAAATTATTGAGGAAAAAAATCGCCGGGAATACCTGGAGAAAGAGCTTAATATCGCCCGGGAAATGCAAAAAAATTTGTTACCAAAAAAACCTTTAACTCTTTCCGGTTTCGAGATTGCCGGCGCCTGCTTACCGGCGTATGATGTCGCTGGCGATCACTTCGATTATTTTTGGATTGATGAAGCACAGGAAGAATTAGCCATCATTCTTGCTGATGTGGAAGGCAAGCGCATGGGAGGCGCAATACCGTCTATTTTGATAAACGGGATGATCAAAAGCATCATTCGTTCGGAGGGGAAAAAGAACCTGTCGCGAGTATTTCATCTTCTAAACCAGGAACTTTATGACAAGTTTTACGGCCAAATTTCCATCGCATTATTATTGGGGAGTTTAAACATCAAATCCGGGACGTTTATGTTTATTAACGCCGGATGCCCTTCTCCGGTACTTAAAAGTCGGCTCAAAACAAGTACTTTGCAAACCCATTGGAATGAATATCGGCCACCTCTTGGTCGAATTAATATGGAAGATATCGGCCACACAAAGGATATTGAAGAAATGTATCGAAAACACACCTATTCCTTTGATAATGATGATATTCTAATGATTTTCTCCGATGGTATTTCCGAAGCTGCGAGTCAAAACGGGGAAGGGTTTAATCAGCGAGTTGATCGATTGGTAACCACTCAAAATAGCAATAACTCGCTGCAATCAATGATTTCGCAACTAATCATCACATCACAGGGGAATTCCACAAAACAAGCTGACGATCAAACATTAATTGTGATTAAGGCGACGAATTGAGGTAGGAGAGTTGAAAAAGGGCTAATAATTATTGCATTTCTAACGGATGTATTCTAATCATAAATTTTACTACGATGTTCAACTCTCGCAATCCGAACTTCTGTTTCGATTACTGCAAATAAAACACGGTAATCACCAACTCTCAATTTTCTAAGTCCTTTAAACTTCCCCTGCATTTGTGGATAGTCTTTAGGGTTTTTTGATAGTTTCTCTATTACGGTATAGTAGATTCGTTTTTTCGCCTCACTTCCCAGCTTTCTCATTTCATTGACGGCCGGTGCGGTGAAAGTAACATGATATGTCATATCAAATCCGTTCCGTTTTTAGAGATCGAGCGCTTCCTTTGCTTCCTCTGCTGACAATACTTCAATCGTTGGATCGTTGATCCTGTCGAGCGCGATTTGCAGCCCAATAATTTCATCGAGATAATAATCAAGCGCCTTGTTTATATGAAAGTTTATTGGCCGCTCGGTCTCGGTTGAGATTAATTTCAATTTCTGCAACACATCCTCACTTACCCGTGCAGAAATTGTTTCTGTTGATTTAGACATGAGTCACCTCCGACAATAATTGCGTGTAGTGCAAACAGGTATATTCATGAAAATTGCCATGTTTTCATGCATACCTATAAGCAATTTTATTTTACCTCTTTTTTTGTTTACAATTGAACACAAAGCAAACATAAGGTGAAATTTGGGGGATGTCAAGAAGTAATTTCAGACAATTGTCAAAAAATATTTATTGATTTTTTGGAGGTGGAGGGAGATTGTATTTGGTTAGGTTTCCATATCCAACGATGAGTGGAAAATATAAATTTGCCGTTCAACTCTTAGGCTGTACAAACTTTCTCTCGAAAAAACCATAAATAAACATTGACGTTTTAAACTTCATCCCCTATATTTGGCGTGGATTTATGTTCACTGGTACGTTTCTCTTTGAAAAACACATGTAATTTTTCCCTGGCCGGGAAAAATTAAACCATTTCAAGGATGAAAAAGGGGATTGTATATTTGCGGGCTGATTTGTAGGAAATCATCATAAAAGTTGGCTTTAATGCCACGAAGGCACCAAGCCACAAAGTTTCACCAATTTTTTTTAAAGTGCTATTATTTTCCCTTTATGAACTTTTGTGGCTTCGAGGCTTAGTAGCTATTTTTCAATAAACATCAACCTAAAATTAATTTAAAATAATGTCAAAAAAAGAATATTTGATTGTAAAAGGAGCGCGGGAGCATAATTTAAAAAACATCGACGTTCATATTCCCCGCGAAAAGTTTGTGGTGATTACCGGGTTATCCGGTTCCGGGAAATCCAGCCTGGCATTTGATACGATTTATGCTGAAGGCCAGCGGCGATATGTAGAATCGCTCAGCGCCTATGCCCGCCAATTTTTGGGGTTGATGGAAAAGCCGGATGTCGATTACATCGACGGCCTTTCTCCCGCGATTTCCATCGAGCAAAAAACCACTCACAAAAATCCTCGCTCAACCGTTGGCACTGTCACGGAAATTTATGATTATCTTCGTCTTCTGTTCGCCCGAATCGGCCATCCCCACTGCTATAATTGCGGCGATCCCATCAGCCGGCAAACACCGCAGCAAATTGTTGATGCAATTCTCAAATTGCCGGAAGGCAGCCGCATTCAAATTATGGCGCCGGTAGTGCGAGGGCGCAAAGGCGAGTACAAGGATTTATTTGAAGAAATTAAACGCGAAGGGTTTTTACGCGTTCGTGTTGATGGAAAACTGCATTC
>CAXHHS010000421.1:0-6371 GCA_964015645.1 uncultured bacterium | reverse complement strand
AGCGATGTTTAAGCTCTTTTTCCGCTTCTTCGATTAACGCTATCTCTTCTTCCGGCGCCCGGGCAACGAGATGTTTGGAACTGTATAAAACAAAATACGCTAAGGAGATGATCAAGAAAAAGACCACTCCCCATACGCCCGGTCGATAATCCTGAACGGCAAAGGTGGCAGCAAGGGAAAGCAGCGCTAAAATTGCCCCGACATATGCCCCGGTATTGCCAAGCGGGCTTTTGTAAGGGCGTTTTAAATCCGGGCGAGTTTGTTTCAGTTTGATGTAAGAGAACATCACCATCGCGTAAGAAATAACCGCACCAAAAACCGCCATGTTTAACAATGCCGCTCCGACAATGCCGCTGCCGAATTGATCGATCAAAAATGCACAAAGTAAGCCAATGCCCGCTCCTACGATGAGGGCATAATGCGGCGTGTGGGTTTTGGAACCGGTTACGGAAATCCAGCGAGGGAAATATCCCGCGCGTGAGAGCGCAAAAAGCACTCTTCCATAAGCATAAATAATAGTATGAAAACTGGCAATTAAACCTGTTAGCGCAATTAAAGTTAGTAAGGCTGTGGTAGCACCGCTGCCAAAAACAGCTTCGAAACCGTTTGCCAAAGGCGCATCGGAAACACCGATTGCCGCGGCACCACCCTGAACGCCGCTATTTAAAACAAGCGTTAGCACGGATAGCACCAATAGTGTTAAAATACCTAAGATCAATGCTTTGGGCATGTCGTTCACAACATCTACTGTTTCTTCCGCAGCGAGAGGCAGTTGTTCTATTGCCAGGTAAAACCAAATGGCAAATGGCAGCGCGGCAAAAATACCGTACCATCCCTTTGGTAAAAACGCTGATTGCCCCGGATCGGGTTTGATATTAAATAGCAAATCCCAGCTAAAAACACCGGTTGTTATCACACCGGCATAAAATACTACCAATACAGCAATTGCTAAAATTGTAACCAGAAGCCCGACTTTTAACGTCAGCTCTACGCCTTGGATATTGATGCCAACAAAAATGGCGTAAGCAATTATCCACCACAAATAGATAGGGACAGCCGGCAATAATGTATTTAAATAACCGCCAATGCCAACAACAATTACCGCCGGTGTAATCACATATTCGATAGTATCGGTAATACCAACCAAATAACCGGCCCAGGGGCCAAATGCGCTGCGGGTAAAAGAGTAAAATCCCCCGGCATGTGGCAGGGCAGTGGAAAGTTCGGCAATGCTATACACCATGCAGATATACATTGTTGCGATGATTATCGTAGCAATCAACAGTCCACCAAAACCACCGACGGAAAGTCCAAAATTCCAGCCAAAATAATCACCGGAAATCACTGCGCCAACGCCCAAAGCCCACAACATGACCCAATTGGCTTTTTTACGAAGTTTTCGTTTTTCTAAATAACCCTGTTCAACTTCTTCGTAACGAACGTTTCCGCGTCGAATTTCTTTGTTGTTTTCTGGCATTTAGCGCTCCCGCAACGTGATACTATCTTTGGCTCATCCATTTTAAAATCAGATAATGCCAATATACCATTTATTCGGAAAACTCCAAAGACGCAATTGCTGTACACTTAATTCAAAAAGCCCGAACACAAAATATGCCCGGGCTTTTTTTAAGCAGGTTTACGCTCTTTAGTGCATGTTTCTATAGTTTATTCAGACCTAATCAAAACAAACAAAAGTCGCATGGTGAAGTTTACTTGAGCAGCAACATCTTTTTAACCTGTCGAAAATCGGCAGCCTGCAATTCATAGAAGTAGACGCCGCTGGCAACCCGTTGCTCGGAATCATCAGTACTATTCCACTGAAAGTCATAGCGTCCGGCTTCAAGATAACCTGAGATGATTGTTTTCACCAATCGCCCTTGAATGTCAAACACTTTTAAGCTGGTTTCCCCGGCAGCAGGCAACGCAAACCGAATGGTTGTGGTTGGATTAAAGGGATTCGGATAATTCTGCTCTAATTCGTACTCATTGATGACGGCATTTGAGAAGTCTCCCAATTTCTGAAAATTAAGAGCGAGCGGCGCAGGTAATGCCGTAGAAGAGCTATGGTGTAAAACGACGACATCACTTTGGACCCTTATCGTTTGAGCGCAAATAGCGCCTTTAAACCTGGAACCTCGTTTCAGCCCGACTTCCGCATTCGGCGCAATGATAGTGCCTAAAACAACCGCACCTGGCCCAATATCCAAATCCTTGGTTTGCAGGCTATTAAATATAACATCGGCTGTGCCGGATTCTCCAAGTGGAATTATCTCAACAATACTTTCGTCTTCAAAATCCAGGTCGCTTACGACATTTATGGTGACAGGACCATTAGCCGCATCAATTGATAATAGGGCGCCTCTTTCAAGCTCCAAATCATCGATGAAATATTCACCCGGAATGAGCGATAACGTTCCGTTGGTTTTAACTTTTACAAATCCATAAGTATCGGGTAATAATAAAGAAGATTCTCCAACCGGAACGGTAACATCCGCACCACCTGCAACAAAGTCGATTTCAGGAAGAGCAACTACTGCCACAGCACCATTTTCTGTAACAACGCCGGTAATGGTACCGGAATTCTCAACCATGTCGCCTGCTATCGCATTGCCAGAAATCGTATTATCCGCGCCTATTTCAATATCGTCAACTGCGCTTAAATTTCCGGTGTGTGTGCCGCCGCTGCCATCTCGAAAGCGAATGTAATCATTGGCATGAATATCGCCTTCCGAACCCGACATGCCGGCAACACTAACCTGCTTGTCAGCCAGGAATACAAATGGATGCGGAAGTATTGTTGCCGGAACATTTGATACAACTACGGAGAATCCGGCTTTTCTCACAAAAACCGGCGCAGGCGTATTGGAGGCGCCTTCCGGGGGAATTTCACCTAAATCCAGGAATCCAAACAGCCCCTCCCCGGTGTATAGAAAACCGTTTTCGGTGGATGCGCTAATTTCGAATTCGTAGGCTCCATCTTCATTATATTGGGAAAAGAAGTTTGAGTACACACCATCATCTGCTTTTTCATCGCCATGAGAAGGAGAGCCATCATCAAACAATGTCAATGAAACTGTCGAACCGTCAGGTCGAGACACTGTTCCGGTGACGGTTGCCCCTACCACATGAATTTTGCCGACAGGTTCTGCTTGAACCAGTACTGGTTCCGGGAACTCAAAGTTTAATTTGTTTGGATTTGCGGTTAAAACAATATTTTCGCTAACGCCAAGTGCTTGAACCGCGACCTCTACCGGTTGCGCCGCTGCTGTGCCTATCTCAACCGCTTTATTTGAGATAGATGCGCTAATTGCATTAAGCTGCATTACCCAATCGCCGGGTTGGGGAGAATTAACGGTATAAAGTTCATGATTAGGCTCCGACACAAATGTTATATTCGGATCGGTATCGGCAGTTGAAGGGGTAATTATAGTTCCATCCGGCGCCTGGAGGGTAAGATCAATGTTCGCAGTAACCGGCCAGCTAATTAAAAAAGTGGCTTGCTCTGTTAAATCATCTATCGTAACGGCTTCATTTGCCATATCGCCGGTATTTAATGGAGCCAGAGCGCTGGTTATTAAGCCGCCATTTTCAGTGCTTTCAGTAAAAAGCTGTGTATTAGCGGTTTGTAAATCAGCCGAAGAAGCTGCGAAGAAAAATCGCCCACCGGTATCATTGGCAATTTGAGTTAATAACGTAGTATTCGTGTTTCCTTCCAGGCCAATTGTATTTACGATGACCCCATTGTCCTTCAAATCTGACAAAACATTTAATGGATCTTCTCCGATATTATGCTGCCCATTTGTTAGCAATATAACCACCTGCTGACATCCCCGGTCGCCTGCGCCAAGAATTTGGTTTAACGCAACTCGTAAACCGCCGCCAATATTGGTTGAACCGGATGCTGAAATTCCATCAATAGCCGCTTTTGCAGCAGCTTTGGTGCCGCTGTTAACTGTTTGCAGTGAAAAATTTACCGATGCAGCGCTGGCGTAAGAAACCACGGCCAATTTATCACCATCGGAAACCAGATCAGTAAATAGTTTGGCGCCTTCGCGTGCCAATTGAATTTTGTTATTGCTATTCATACTGCCGGATCGATCTATAACAAGCACCAGGCGTGTTTCGGGTTCAAGAACAATCCACTCAATTGTTCCGGCGCCCGAAGGCGGGGCATCGGTGGGCAAGCCTGTGGGGACGGTTAAATCCGAGAAAAAACCGCTCATTGTTTCCCATACAGATTCGCCCCGGCTCTGTTCCTGCCGGGTGTCTCCATCAGGATCGTGATTGCTTGATACACAAAATTCGCTAATGTCTCTAAGCCAAAAATTTTCCATTAAACTTGCGGGTGTAAAAGGCGCTGCAAGGCATTCCGCAGTTCCTGACGGTCCAACATATTCATCCCGCACGCCGTAAGCGTAATGGCCAAATTCATGTACAATTACATGGCGGCCGTCGGCGTTTGCGTTGGAATCGTTCAGGGTATTTTTCTCAGTCTGCATTATTCTGCAATCTTTCTTACCTAACCCCGGATTTGGAAAGACACATGATCCGGGAACATATGACCTATCTATATCATTTCTTATCCAAAAATCCGCATTTTTACCGCCGCGTGAATTGTTGCAAACGAAGATTTTTCCAAACTGATGCTGGCCGTCTGTGGCATCAAAAAGCAACTCCGATGCCTGCTGAAATCTCATTTTCAAAGCATCCAAAGTAGCAGCGCTCGCATTATATCGAATGGAAATAGAAATATTGAATTTTCCATCTTTTAACTCCCCGCTGCCGGCATAAACAGAATTTGGTTGGAAAATGGTTAATATCATTCCAAGATAGATGGAAAGTGTTGTAATTTGTTTTAGATAACTAAATTTTATTGTTGATTTTATCTTCATGATAAATTCTCCCTCATTTAAATGAAAAAATTTCAACTTGATAATTTTTTTCAAAAACAGTTATGAAAGAATAGCTTTTCTTTCGGAAATACTGCTCCACTTGCTCCTGTTCAGAAGCATCCGGAATTAAAAATTTTTCGGGAGATAAAATTGCCTTTTGAAGTGTCGAAAACTCTTGGAGTTCTTCCTTATCCAAAGTTAAAAACTGCTGACCGCGTTTTTTTAGTTTATCAGCTCTTTCTTGCGATATTAATTCTGCTTTTATAATTCGAATAGGCTGGCGATGGGAATTGATAAGCGAAATTTTTTCTTCTACGATTTGAACAACTTTACGGAGGCCGGCGGGTATATAATCCGGCGGTCTACAAACCAATAGATGTGCATTGGAGTCGGTTTGAGCAAACACACGTAATATATCGCCTTCGTAAATTATATCCCCGGTTGGATTTATATCATCTTGGTTCAGGTTGTAAAAGTTCATTCGTTTTAATTCTTCCGCAATCTCTTCATACTCAATCTCCGAAATCGTATCAATTTTAACTTCCTTTAAAAGGTTCGCCCCGGCCATGTCAAATTTGATAAAGATGATCTCTCCGCTTCCTGACAATTGAACCCAATAACGTCCCTCCATAAGTTTGTTATAATCAATCGTAATGTAGTTATCCTTTTTCGGCTCCAAAGAGGGTTTGACGTCTGCGCACGCGATATAAAGCATTACAAAATTTCCTAAGCTAACCATTGTAAAAACAAAGATCAGTATGGATTTTGTAGACAGCATTGTCTATTCCTTTTGTTAATTCAATTATAGTTCTATCTATCGGGAAGGGAAATCAAAAACTCGTTCAACAGGAAAACGACACATTCAAAAAACAACTTTAAGCTCCTACGTCTTTAAAATTACTTCATAAAGCACTCTCAAGAGCATCCCTCCTTTTCGTTGTTAATACGAAAACAGTATTGCTTCCGGCATTAATTACCTCCTATAAACAGAAATATATTAATTTAATTTTGCTGAGGTTTTCCAGGTTCGTCCAGCCGTATTTTACATGTACAAAACCCAATTCGCAAGTTAAAGAAATTTTGAACGAAAATGTAAAATGGAGGGAATTCATCCGCTAAATAAAAGCGGATGAGAAGTAACAAAGCAGAGGTTTCCATATAAGGAAAGGAATCAGAGATTATGATGAACGACGCTTATTTTGTCAACCTTCCAAACCTACTTGGCGTAAAAGCGGTTTAAACCGAATATCGGAGCGGAGATTGTCTAACAATGGATCGACATTTAAATAGATAAGGGAATAGGCGCGTTCCGCAACGGCCTCTTCCAACCACTCAAAGGCGCGATCATTATCTTCCAAGCCAGCGTAGATGATGGCGATATCATAAGCGGAAACATATGTGTCCCGAGAGCTTTCCAAAAGTTGATTCAAGACTTTTAATGCGAGATCTTTTCGCCCGGCGGCTGCAACGGTGTTGCCC
>CAXHHS010000420.1:0-6373 GCA_964015645.1 uncultured bacterium | reverse complement strand
AAGGGGAGATTTAGAGGGGTTTTTTAATAAAACATCACGACACGATCAAATCCATTCCGTATTATAATTTGCCAATTACTATTGGATATATTAATTTGAAACAAGCACACAAAAGTAAAGGATAGCCTTATGCTTTACTCAAAATATTTTTCGCTGATCATACTCTTTTTAATCTTTGCTTTTTCCTGCGGAGAAAAAAGCTCTTCGGATAATGTTTCTCCAAAGCCGCCCGCGGCAGCCGAATCGAGTGAATTGGATTTGATGGCAGATACAACCCTGGCCGGGGACTATTTTGAAAAAGGAGTGAAGCTTGGTACAGGGGGAAAATACGACAGTGCCGCTGTGTATTTAGAAAAAGCACAGCAGATATATGAAAAAGTAGAACATTGGGAAATGCTTGTTCGCTGTTTGCACAAGCTGGGCAGCGCTTCTTTAAATAGCGGCGATTATACAGCGTCAAAGCAGTACCTGGATAAAGCATTGGCGTTAGCAAAAGACAAACTCGGCGAATCACATCGCCTGATTGCCGAGAATCATTATGAAATGGGGGTATATTTCTTTGCTCACGCAGACTATGATTCGGCTATCCATATCTTGAATGAATCTATTTCGAAAAGAAAGACGATCTTTGGTGAAAATGATCCTATCATGGGGCCTACTTATGATTATTTAGGCCATGTTTACCGCCAAAAAGGCGAATATGATAAAGCCCTGGAATACCACCAGAAAGCGCTGTCTATTTATCAAATAAATGATAAAGAAGATGATCCTGGGATTGCAACCGTTTATAACGGCATTTCCGGTGCCCATTGGGGGAAAGGCGAATATGATAAGGGGTTGGAGTTTGCGCTTAAAGCGTTATCGATTTGGCAGCAAGCCTTTGGCATTGAACATCAGAAAACTTCGCACGGTTATAATAATGTCGCGATCTTTTATGCGAATAAGGGAGATTATGACAACGCATTAGAATACTTTCAGAAAGGATTATCTATCAGACTGGCCGCAGTGGGAGAACAACATCCTTATGTAGCAACCAGTTATCATAATATTGCAAAAGTTTATCAAATGAAAGGAGATAACACCCGCGCAATTGAATTTTCCGAAAAAGGATTACAGGTTCGCCGAAACCTGGTTGGAGAAATGAACCCCGAGTTAGCCTGGGAATACAACGGTTTAGGCACTCATTATGGCGCGATTGGAAAGTATCAAAAAGGGCTGGAACTGAGTAAAAAAGCGCTGTCCATTTGGAAACAAACCCTGGGTGAAGAAAATACCTATACCGGTTATGCCTACAAAAATGTCGGGAAATTTAATTCATATCTTGGAAATTACAAAAAAGCCATCGAATCACTAAACAAATCACTGGGAATTTTCCAAGTAAAAATGGGCAAGGAAAACCCGGAAACGGTGAGTGTCTTTTGGGATATCGCGGAAGTTTATCAACAGATGAGAGACTATCAGCAATCCCTCAAACTTAAAGAGAAAGCGCTGGCAATCAATATAACTGTTTTGGGGGAGAAACATCCCCAGGTTGCTATAGGTTATAATTCACTGGCGTCAACTTTTTATAAAATGGGCGAGTATTGGAAAGCTGCCGGTACTTATCAAAAAGCAATTTGCGCCAACCTGCCATCCTTTTCCAACCCGGATCCCTATGAAACTCCCCCGGTGGATCGTATTCTTTCCGAGAGCGATCTTTTGACCTCCTTAATCGGAAAATCAAAAGCGTTAGCAGCGTATTACGAAAACGCATCGCAAAATATAAAAGATTTGAAAGCTGCCGCTGCTACGGATTCCATGTCACTACAAATTATCGACCGCCTGCGAAGTAGCTTTCGAACGGCGGAATCGAAACTTCATTTAGCCACAGAAGTCGCTGAAATTTATGAAAATGCGATACAAAACGCTTACCAACTCCAATTGTTGACGGGTGAAAGAAAGTACCGGGAAACCGCTTTTATGTTTAGTGAAAAAAGTAAGGCAAACCTGCTTCTCGAAGCTCTCTCGGAAGCAAAAGCGCGACAATTTGCCGGAATACCGGACAGCCTTTTGGAAAAAGAAAAGCAATTGCGGATCGATTTCTCATTTTACGATAAAAGCCTTACCGAAGAGCTGCTAAAAGCAGAAAGAGCAGATAGTGCGAAACTATCGCTATATAAAGATAAGGTTTTTAAGTTAAATCAGGCTTCTGATGATTTGTTTAGCTTACTGGAACAAAATTACCCGGATTACTTTGCGCTAAAATACCAGGTGAACGTTGCTTCGATAGAAAATGTGCAAAAGGAAATTCTACAAGATCAGCAATCGACATTCGTAGAATATTTTGTCGGGAAAAATTCCATTTACGTTTTTGCCATTTCCCACAACCAGTTTGATCTAACAAAAATCGAAAAAGATTACCTTCTGGAATCGCAGATCGACCAATTGCGCGACGGGATTATTAACCAAAATTATGCCCAATACGCAACTTATGCCGCTCAACTCTATCAGCGCATATGGCAACCCATTTCAGATAAAATTCAAACTGAAACTGTATTGATTGTTCCCGATGGCAGATTAAATTTTATTCCGTTTGAAGCGCTGCTAACATCAGCCGTTGATACATCGCCGGATGTGGTAGATTATCGCCCTTTGCCGTATTTAGCCAAAAAACATCATATCGGTTATTCGTACTCGGCCTCGCTGTTATTGGAAACATTAAATCGCCAGCGTCGCAAAGCGCAGCGAGAATACCTGGCCTATGCCCCGGTGTTCCCCGCTGGCATTCCTGCTAATACCCGCGGATCGGAATTTGTACGGGAAAATCAAGCATTGGATTCTACACGTAACTTTAACGCGGCTTACCTTCCCGCCTCAGAAGACGAAGTGTTGGGAATCCAAAATGTCTTTAATGAAAAAGCCGGTTTCTTTCAACGCTTGTTTGGCAACAGCAGCAATATTTACCTGAAAGATGAAGCCAATGAAGTGAACTTAAAAACACAAGGTATAGACGACTATCAATTTGTGCACTTTGCCACTCACGGGCTTATAAACGAAACCAATCCGCAGCTTTCCGGCCTTGTATTAGCGCAAGACAGCACACTAAAAGAAGACGGCATTTTGTATTTAGGCGAAATATACAACCTTAATCTCAATGCCGATCTCGTTGTTCTTAGCGCCTGCGAAACCGGCCTGGGTAAAATCGCCCGCGGCGAAGGGTTGATTGGTTTAACGCGCGGTTTCCTCTTTGCCGGGGCGCAAAACCTGTTGGTATCTCTCTGGCAGGTGAACGATGCCAGCACCGCGCAGTTAATGATTGATTTTTATAGGTTTATGCTTGATGGAAAGAGTAAATTCGCTGCACTGCGGCAAGCAAAATTAGCGCTGATTGAAAACGATCCGAAATACGCCGACCCGTTTTACTGGGCGCCTTTTGTGTTAATCTGGAAATAATTTTGGGATTTTAAACGACAAAATCCAAAAATTATCAATTTCTTAAAAAGCAAAGCCCTTCATTTTAGTAAAATGAGGGGCTTTGCTTTTTATATGGAGATAAGTGAATTATTGAGTTTCTTCTAATTGTTCGGCATTATTGCCCAAAGCCCCAAGGGCCTAATTCTTTTAGTTGCTCGGCATTCTGGTTGTAGGGAAACCCACCCAATTCTTTCAACTGTTCGGTATTTTGGTTCCAATTAAAGCCGCCCAATTCTTCCAGTTCCATAGTATTCTGATTCCAGTTAAAGCCGCCAAGCTCGTTCAGTTGTTCGGCATTTTGACTGTAGGGAAACCCGCCCAATTCTTGCAGTTGTTCAGCATTATTACTAAAGCCGAAAGGGCCAAATTCCTTTAGTTGCTCGATATTCTCATTCCAGATAAACACGCCCAATTCTTTCAATTGTTCGGCATTATTACCAAAGCCGAAAGGGCCTAATTTTTTGAGCTGTTCAGCATTGTTACTCCATCCAAAGGGTCCCAATTCTTTTAGTTGCTCAGCATTTTGGTTGTAAGGAAATCCACCCAATTCTTCTAGTTCCGAAGTATTTTGATTCCAATTAAAGCCGCCCAGTTCATGCAGTTGCTCGGTATTTTGATTCCAGTTAAAACCACCCAGCTCATGCAATTGCCCGGTATTCTGATTCCAATTAAAGCCGCCTAGTTCTTTCAGACTCATGGTATTACCACTAAAAACGTAGCCGCCCAATTCTTTCAGATTTGCGGTATTGCCACTCCAAAAGAATCTACCCAATTCTTTCACCTGTTCGGTAGAACGATGATCCGGGGAAATTATTTCTCCCCCGGCTGCTTGCGTTTCCGCAGTTGGATTTTCGAGTTCGCTTTTTACTGCTTCCGTGGCTTCATGCTGCTGGGCGCGAAAGCGAACTGCCTTTTCCACGTTGGTTACGGTTTGGGCCATCCCGGCCGTTAAACTAACCATTAAAATTGCGATTACTGCGATGAGACGGTTCATAATAAATCCTCCTTTTGGTTTGGTTAAGGGATTAGGAGGGTTGGAGAAATGTATTTCTTTGCCAGTTAATTTTTCCAACCTTCCTTGTTAATTAACGTCTCATTAGTGAAGTCGCTGGCCGGGGAAAAAAGGTCACAAAGTTTTATACGAAAAAAATTTTTATTTAAAAGACATCCAACAACGCCGGGAAACAGGAATTGAATGATGAACAATTTTAGGACGCTTACGTTTCAATTTTTACGGAATTGTGTTATTTTCTATAGGATATAAAAAGAGGAGACCAATATGTATCGCAGAATATTTTGCGGAGTATTCCTCGCAGTATCGATATTTTTTTTCGGTTGTACACAAGAAAACACCCAGGATACCTCATCTCCTGAAAACTCAGCCGCACTCGAAGAATTAAACCAGAACATGGCAAAAGACACAACCCTTGCCGGAAAATACATTGAGAGCGGAAAACAATTTGCCAATAAAGCGGAATATGACAGTGCGATCGCAAACTTTCAAAAGGCAATTCCAATATTTGAGAAAAAGGAGCTTTGGGAAAAAGCGGCCAATTGCTATAACCAACTGGGAGATGTTTATCGGAAAACCGGCGCTTACAATCAGGCCATGATCGCACTGGAAACCGCTTTAAAGATTGAGAAAGAAAAATTAGGCGAGACGCATTTAGAGGTTTCCAGCACTTATAGCATTATCGGAAGTGTAAAATACCGTTTAGGCCACATTGATGAAGCACTGGATTTTTGGCGTAAATCCCTGGAAATTCGAGCGCCCAAATTGGGTGAAAAACATCCGGAAGTTGCCAGCATTTATAATAATTATGGCATAGCATATAAAAACAAAGGCGACTTCGATCTCGCAATGAAATATTATCATAAAGCGCTGGAAATTCGAATAGAAGCTTACGGCGAACACCACTCTGACGTTGCTGCAAGTTATTACAATATGGGCAACATCTACAACATCAAGGGAGATTATGAACGCGCTTTAAATACTTTTGAAAAAGTGCTAAAAATTGATAAGGCTCTAAAAGGAGAAATGCATCCGCATGTAGCCCAGGACTACCGGGCAATTGGCAGAGTATATTTCCTGAAAGGAGATTATCAGCAAGCATTGAATTATCAAGAAAAGGCGCTTTCAATCGCGAAGGAAAAGTTAGGGGAGGAACACCTGGAAATTGCATTTAGCTATTCTTCCATTGGCCATGTTTTCGAAAAAAAAGGAGATTATGATCAAGCCCTGCAATATTTTAATAGATCGCTATCAATTTACAAAGCGCAATTGGGAGAAAAACATAACGAAGTAGCCGGCAGTTATAAAGAAATCGGCGATGTATATGAACTAAAAGGCGATTTTGATCAAGCGATCCACTATTACAATAAGACGCTGGCTATTTTAAAAGATTTTCCGGGTAAAAGTAAAGGGCTGGCGAAGGTATACAATTCCTTCGCCCGAATTTATTACAACAAGGGTGAATACGGCCAGGCTTATACATTCTTTGAAAAAGGCGGTACCATACTGCGCCAAATCCTGGGAGAGAATCACCTGGATGTTGCCAACCACTACACAAATATCGCGTTGATTTTTGCTGAAACCGGTGAATATGAAAAGGCAATCGAAAATACCCGCAAATCGTTAGCTATCCATCGCAAGGTTGCCGGTGATAAAACCCCTTATATTGTATCCGATTATAACAACCTGGGTGCATTTTATAAAGCGTCAAAACGCTACGATCAATCTTTGACGATGTACCAGCTTGCGTTACAGGCAAATGCAGCGGAATTCTCCGATGCCAATGTTCATGTTAATCCACAGCTAAAAAATATCATCTCGGAAGTTGACATGCTGCAAACGCTGGAATTTAAAGCGCAAACTCTGGCGCTCAAATATTACCATCAGACAAATCGTTTGGAAGACTTG
>CAXHHS010000419.1:0-6381 GCA_964015645.1 uncultured bacterium | reverse complement strand
TACAATAAAGAGATAATAACGCAATATTATAAGTTGGATAACACTCTGAAAATTAGAAGTTTAAGCTCCCCTCTCCTTGTAGGAGAGGGGCCGGGGGCGAGGTCAAAAAGCGCAAGAGAAGTAAGATACCAAGCATAGGACAGATACATGATTTGGAAAATCGCTAATATCAAACAATACCTTCAAATCCTGGCTATCATTTTGATTGCCAGCGCAGAAATGAACGCCCAGGATGCAACTGTTGTCGATAAAACCAGGGATGATAACGCGCCATTAATTCGCAGCGCAATTCGAAGCTCGCGTGGATACTCGCGCTTTAATAAAACGCTGCAACAAGAAGGGCTGCAACAATTTTTACGCAATACCGTTGTCGATGGCAACTTGGTAACCGGGGGCATTACCAATAGCGGAATTTTATCCGACGCCCAGCAATCCTTCCCCCCAATCTCCTGGCCAAAAGGCCCGCAGCAGGTTGATCTGATTTTCGGCACCTTTTTTTATTTCGCGTCGGAAGTCGCCACTGCAAATGGCGATACTATTGCGATTGTTTCGGATCATTTTCGATTTGGAGAATTGGCCAACGATCAAACCCACGGGTATTATTTTATGCCCCTGCCCAGGTATTATAATTTGGATCAACCCGATGCCCAGGAGGCCCCGTTAATCGGCGGTATTAGCGAAGACGTTGGCGAAGACGGCATTCCCGGCACCAACGATCCCGGCGAAGGCGATGGCCTTTTGCAGCCCATCGAAGATTTTAACCAAAATGGAACATTGGATTTGCACTTGCAAAACGTAGTGGGGTGGTTCGCCACCAGCAATCGCAAAGAAACCTGGCCGGAATATTGGCCAGCGGGTTCATATCCCGGTGATGACCGGCAGCCGGGAGAAGAACGTCCGGGAGTTCGTGCCGCCCGCTGGAACGGCGAATTTGGCGCATTTGTGCGAGGCGACCAGGAAGCCTATTTTATCATGGACGACCGGGAAAACGACGAGTTCGCCTATTTCCCTTTTGATGATGAGCGCCCCTGGCCGGAAGGCCGCCGCGGCCTGGGAATAACCGTGGAAACCCGCACCTACCAATGGAATGCCCGCCTGGCAGAAGATATTTTGATTAACATTTACGATATCACCAACAACGGAAAAGACCTGGAAAAGTGTGTTGTCGGAATGCTGGTTGACCCGGATTTAGGCGGGCAGGCGTTTAACGATGCGTCAGATTTTGATCGGGATGAAGACATCACTTACGCCTGGAATCGCGGTGGCCGGACAATCGATAAAGGTCTGCCAATCGGGTTTTTCGGATTTGCCTTTTTAGAAAGTCCCGGTTTAGCCAATGACGGTGAGGATAATGATGGTGATGGTTTAGAAGACGAAAGCCAAACCGATGGTATTGATAACGATGGTGATTGGGATCCCTGGGAAGACGAAAACGGAAACGGTGTTTTCGATAATGAAGACGCCAATTATAACGGCATACTCGATGTTGGGGAAGATGTTAATGAAAACGGTGAACTTGATATCGAACCAATCAATGACGATACCGGTGCCGATGGCCTTGGCCCGGAAGACTTTGAATACGCCGGCCCGGACGTAGGTGAAGCCAATGGGTTTCCTGATGTTGGTGAACCGGACTTTGAATTTACGGATAATGATGAATCCGACCAGGTGGGCTTAACCTCGTGGTACTTGCGGCAGGGGAGCGGGGGAATGGCAAATGATCAGGAATTCTGGGATGTTTCTTTGCAGCCCGATACTTTCGACGAAATGGCAAATGTAACCGATATCGCCTTTGTTTATGGCAGCGGTTTTGTCCGGTTTGCAGATAATGAGCGCACCAATCGATACGCAATTGCGCTTGCCTTTGGCAACGATTTTCCGGATATCCTGCGCAATAAAAGAACCATCCAGGTAATTTACGATAACGATTATAACTTCGCTAAACCGCCTTTGCAACCAACCTTAACAGCCACGGCTGGTAATGGGCGAGTTTTTCTGAATTGGGATAACATCGCCGAGCGTTCTACCGATCCCATTTATGGCAAAGATTTTTCCGCTTATTATGTTTACAAAAGCACCGATCCCACGTTTACGGAAATAAAAACCATTACCGACGGTTTTGGCAATCCCCTATTATTTAAACCCCTGGCGATTTACGATAGAATCGATGAATTAAGAGGATTGCACCCGGTGCGCCTGGGCAGCGAGCTTGGCGGAGACAGCGATTTGGGCGTCACTTATAACATGGGAGATGAAAGCGGATTGCAACATTTTTTTGTCGATGAAGATGTAGATAACGGCCGCACATACTATTACGCCGTGTCGTCCGTTGACCAGGGCTATCATCCGGATTTTTTTCCGCATATTTCCGATAAAGAAAATTTAGCGCCGATTTCACCAACCGAAAGTGCGGTAAACATTCAACTTGACCCCCTGGGGCGACCGATTGCATTTGATCGCAATACCGCCCAGGTAATACCAACGGAAATGACCGCTGGTTGGGTGGAGCCAACTGTTAGCGATGCCGGTATTCAACATGTAGAAGGTAATGGAACCGGCCGCATTGAAGTAGAAGTTTTTAACCCCAACATTATCAAGCAGGATCACGTCTACCGTGTAGAATTTGATGATGACCGTGTTTTAGAAGATACTCTTGGATCCATTTACACAGGCCAATTAAACCTGATGACGATCAAAAACGTTACCGAAAACAAAACGCTGCAAACCATCATGGATCCGCAGAATGATGTATTTGATGAATTATTTATCGCCGACGGATTCCGGGTAATCCTTCACAACGACTCCAATCAGATCGATAGCGTTGTTTCCAACTGGATTTCCGGGGATTCTAATATCGAATTTATCAACTTAACCAGTAATTCCACGAGTATTACACCCGCCAGAGATTATGAGATCAGGGTTTTGGAAAGAAATGCTGATACGGCCTCGGTGTTTACTCCTTTTCCCTCCAATTTTCAAATATGGGATGTTACCAATCCGGATAATCAATTAAAAATGGAATTTCGTTACCAGGATAAATCGGAAAGAGGAATATTAGACAACGAAGATTTAATCGAAATTTATTCCGAGGCTTCCGCTTCCAACAGCTTAAGATTATACGCATTTCGATTTGATTTCCCTGCCAATTTAGATACTATTGATTGGCATATTCCCGAAAACGGCGATATTTTTAAAATCGCAACCCGGAAAACATATAACCGGCACGACGCAATCGAATTTTCCCTGGTTGGAAATGTAATTAATGATGAAAAAGCCACAACAGATCTCGATAATATCTACGTCGTTCCCGATCCCTACATTGGCGTTAATCGCCTGGAAAGAAAAGTATTAAACCCGGAAGAAGGTCGTGGGGAGCGCCGCATCGATTTTGTGAACCTGCCAGAAGAATGCACTATCAGGATTTTTACCGCCTCCGGAAAATTTGTCCAAAGCATTGAATACGTTGCAAGCGATGCCAATCGAAGAGCATCCTGGGATTTACGCACCAAAGATGGATTGGAAATCGCTCACGGTATTTATTTCTACGCGGTTGAAGCCCCGGGGATCGGCGTCAAAACCGGAAAGTTTGCCATTATAAAATAAAGCTCGTAGCTCACGCTTTAACGTGTAGGCTCGTAGTTCACCCCGGCTTTCCGGGGTATACAAATAAGAGAGATAAAATATGACAAAACTAAAACCATATTTAATTAAAATTATCTCCTTGATGATTATTGTATCGATACAATCAACCCTTGCCCAACCGGATAAAGAAACCGGCAGCACAAGCGGCCAATTCCAAACGGAGGTCGCCAATGTGGGAACAAATGCCGCAGCATTCCTGGAAATAGGCGTTGGCGCCCGCGCAATGGGGATGGGCGGAGCGTATGTATCTGTCGCAAACGACCCGACAGCACTATATTATAATCCTGCCGGAATCGTTTGGGTCGATAATATCCAATTAGAACTAATGCACAACGAATGGTTGGTTGGAACTAATTTTGACTTCGTTGGCGTAACGCTTCCCATGCCATTTTGGAATTCTTCCATTGGGTTTAGTCTAACCATGTTAGATTTTGGCGATCAACCGGTTCGAACCGAAACCCGCCCGGAAGGCACCGGGGAGTTTTACGGTGCTCGTGATTATTCCGTTACCGCCACTTTTGCTGCTGCCCTAACGGAAAGTTTCAGTTTTGGCGTTACCGGTAAATACATCAATCAGCAGATTTGGAACGTTAGCGGCGGCACAGCGGCTATGGATTTGGGGATTTTTTACACCACTCCGGTAAACGGCCTTCGGATCGGAATGAGCATCGCTAATTTTGGCGGCGAGCTGCGCATTAGCGGCCGCGATTTGGACTCTACGGTTGATCCCGACCCGGATAATGAAAATATTGATCGCATTCCCGTAACGCTGCAAACGGAATCTTACCCCTTGCCGCTAATGTTTCGCGCCGGAATTTCATATTCCATGAATATGGGCGCAGCAGGAAATTTATTAGTTTCAAGCGATTTACTGCATCCAAGTAATGCCACGGAAAGCATTAACGCCGGTGTTGAATACGGCTACGCCGGTATCTTTTTTCTCCGCGCCGGTTACGAAAACAGCTTTGAGCAAGATGCCATCAATGGCTTGACTTTCGGCGGCGGTATCGACTATGTACGGCCAGGTTCCATCGGTTTTCGCCTGGATTACGCCTTCTCGGATTGGGGCGTTTTGGAAGATGTTCATCGATTTTCATTAGGATTGGTTTTTGATTAAACGATATGTAGTTTGCGTTTTAGCGTGCGCCGTAAAAAAAATACACCGGAGAACCGGAGAACCGGGGAACCGGAGAAATCCCCGACTCAGTTTCTCTTTCCTCCCAATTTTCTTAAAGTTTATATCCGGCATTATTCTTCTCTTTTTCTTCGCATGCTCGGAACATACCGATACAAAAATTGCAATCGTTGCAAAAATCGGCGATGAAGTAATTACCGCGGAAGAATTTCGCTATAATTACGAATTTGGTCTCCCGCATTTAAAAACCGGCCCGGATCGAAAACGAACTTACCTCGATTATATGATCAACGAAAAATTGCTTGCCCTGGAAGGATATCGTCTGGGACACGATCAATCCGAGCGAGTAAAAAATGCCGAAGCGAAACTGTTGAAAGAATTGAAGATAGAAGCGCTGCTTACCAAAAACGTTAGAAGCAACATTCGCGTTAGCAATTCGGAAATTCGCGAAGCAATCAACAAATCCAAAACCAGCTTTAAGTTTCGCTATTGGGTAGAATCCGATCTGGAGAAAGCGCAAAAAATCGTTGCAGATATGCGCGAGCGCGGGTACGCTGCTGTCGTAGATGACATCCTCCGAAACAACCCTGAAGTACGCATTAAACCCCAAAAAGTCGAAACGGATTATTTAACCTGGCTTGATGTACCCCCGGAAGTGCTGGATGCCATTAAGGATATGCCTTATGGCGACATCTCCGATCCGGTAAAATTGAATGGCAATTATTTTATTTATCAAGTGCTCGACATCCGCCGCAATGCTGTTACCGAAAATGAATACAAAGAAAAAGCCTCACGATATGAGCAGATTGTTTTTTATCAAAAATACCAGGAGGCGCTGGCGAAATATATCGGCGATTTGATGGAACCGAAAGAAATCGTAACCAAAGGCGATGCCTTCAAAAAATTGTTAGCTGCATTTGAAGAATGGGGGCGGATGGAAGAATCACAAAGATTATCGTTTGCGAAAGCTGTTAAGGAGGCAACAGAAAAACATCCTTCACTAATTCAGTTAAAAAAGAGTTTTAATCAGACGTTTATGAGATCAAAAGAAGAGTCCCTTACAATCGAGGCGTTTTTAGATATTTTCGATGCTGTTAAAGCCGTAAAAAGTGAAAAAGATCAGCGAGAATTAAAGGAAAGGCTACACGAAGCCGTGCAACTAAGCATCCGAGATTATTTCCTTTTAAAAGAAGCGCAAAGCCAAAAATTACAAAGCAATAAAAATTTGCAAAAAGAGCTTGCCCGCTGGCGAGATAAATGGGTTTACCGGGAAACCCGCGCCAATTTTGTAAAAGACATCGAAGTGGCAAATAAAACTGAAAAGCAACAACGAATTTGGGAAACGCTGAATCAAAAATTGCAATATCTGAAATCGCGTTATCCGGTTTGGATAAATAAAGCCGTTTTAGACACCATCTCAGTGGTTGATTTTCAAAAATCCCGTTGGGCAAGTATGCAGGTGTTTAAAGGCGGCAGCGGGCGGCAGGCTTACCCGGTGGTTGGAGGAGAATGGGGGGCTGGCGAGCGAATCAATCAAAAATGATTTTCAATGTACAGCTGTCTCTTATACACATCTCCGAGCCCACGAGACTCCATTGCATCTC
>CAXHHS010000418.1:0-6423 GCA_964015645.1 uncultured bacterium | reverse complement strand
CAACAAACCAGGCTGCCGATGTTTCCATACTCCGTTTGCAAAACATCCAGCATACTACCATCGCCGCGCCCCCAAATCAGCCGTTCGGTATAGGTTGGAACCAGCTTGCGGTGGATTTTAAAATCGTTCCCATTTCTGTCGATGTAAACGATTGTATTATATAATGTTCCGCCCTTCAGCTCATGCACGCCAATGACGATGTAAACGCCGGTTTTCTTTGCTATTGACAACAATGTTTCAAACTGTTTACCGGGAATTTCCAGGGAATTTTCAACCAAAACTCGGAAGAGTATTTTTGCCGGGATATGATCCCATAACGCCGCCTTCGGAGCATAATCTAACCACACCGGGTAACCAGGCAGCCATGTTTCCGGAAAAGCGATTACTATTGCGCCGTTATTCGCCGCTTCTTCAATCAATTGGCAGGCTTTTTCGATGCTAGCATCCAAATTTAGAAATACCGGTGGGTGTTGGATGATGGCGGTTTTGAAAGGCTTACTACTTTTCGCTGATGTCATCTCGTTCTCCTATTTTTTAGAACACGGATTAAACGGATGCCACGGATTGACACGGGTAAATAAACAAGACAAAGAAAAATCTGTAAGAATCGGTCTACCCCGTTTTATCCGCGTTCAATTTTAGTTGTGATTACGGCGCATTAAAAAAAGCAGCAACATTAATCATTCTTTGACAATTATCTCCCGTTTTCATAAATTGAACCTCGCCAATTACCCTCATGGATGAACCCACAATTTGCTTCCGGATTGAATTGTTTACAGCAGTAACCTCCAATAGCCGACAAGGGTAAGTTTTGTACAAAACCAATTTCACTTCCGACCGGAAAAAAATCGACCCGCATTTCCTTGCCGAGACTTATTTTCAGCATCTCCTAAACAAACAACCGCTACCCCGGGAGTATGATACGCTGCCCCAAAAAGCAAAAGCGATTTTAAAGCAAATGATCGCCAATCACAAATCAAATTTGCGTGATTTGAATTTGCGTGGTTTTGATTTGAGTGTTTGCGATCTTAGCGGGGCGCAATTAAACCGGGTAAACCTGAATGTCGCCAACCTTACTGAAATTAATTTAGCCGCTGCGAATATTAGCGAAGCCTCGCTGCACAAAACAAATTTACAATCCGCAAATTTAAGCGAGGCCATTTTATGCCGGGCGCGACTGAACCGGGCAAACTTATCGAGAGCAAATCTAAACGGGGCGGATTTAGCCGATTGCGGTTTAATCGAGACGAACTTTACGAAAGCAAATCTAACAAACGTTTGCTTAAAAGGAGCGATACTGATTCGCACAGTCTTGCACAAGGCAAACTTATCGGAGGTGGATTTACGCGGATTGGATTTGCATGAATCTGATTTTAGCGAAGCCAATTTGCAGGGCGCAAAACTAACCGGCGCAAATTTAAACCGGGCAAATCTTTGTAATGCAAATTTACAAAATGCGGATTTATCCTGTGCCAATTTGATTGAGGCAGATCTTGGTGGCGCTAATTTAACCGGCGCCCATTTAAGCAGAACAAATCTCACCGGGGTGAATTTGGCAAACGCTATTTTGGATCGGGCAAATCTGAGCGGTGCGAAACAGTTCGCTGCCTTAAAAAATTTTTAATATATAAGAACATTCGGTAATTCATCGTTAATAGTGAAACCCTTTCAGGGTTTGGTTATCTTTGAATTTCTAACCCAGGGTTTCCCTGAAATTAGAAGATTTCGGGGAAACCCTGGGCTATGGTCTTTAACGCCGTTAGCGTTATTTTTCTACTGCGAAGCAGTTTTAGACCACAGCCCAGGGTTTGTCGGAACGACGCACCCTGGGATAAAAATACCCAAATACGATATTACTCTGCCACGTAAGTGGTCGCTATGCGAAAAGGGTAACACAAACTGCAATTACCGAATGCCCTCATACTACTAAAACGTAAGATTCACTTTTCCGTAAACCGTTAGCCCCGGTTCGGGAATTTGCTGCCCGGTGAAGGGGTTTTTGGCGTTCAGATGGTTCACATATTCTTTATCCGTAAGATTGATCACGCCAAAGTGGAATTCCAAATTCTGCAACGCCTCTACACCGGCGCGGAGGTCGATGGTGGTGTAACCTTCTGTAGGGGTTTCCGCGCGAGAAGCAGCGACACGGTTTTGCTCGGAAACCAGGTGTAAAATTCCTTCTACAAAAAAACGCTCGTTGGGAAATTGATAGCGTGCACCAATATCAACATTCAGCGGCGCGACGCCCAGGGCAGGTTCATCAAGGGTGTTGTCTTCTCCCCACAAGTAAGCAACATTGGCATAAACGCCTAACACTGTTGCCAACCGGTAATGGACAGCGGCTTCAAATCCCCAAAAATCCGCTTCACCGTTAATATAGCGAAAAACATTCGAAGGGCTGAGAGGCAATTTTTTGGAGAGGTTGGTCGAGTCCAGGGTAATATAATTCGCGAGGTGGCGGCCAAAAACATTGGCATTAAATGAGAATTTGTCATAAGCCGCCTCTATCCATAAATCCGCCTGGGTACTGCGCTCGGGTTCTAACTGGGGATTGCCGACAAATTCCGCGCTGGTTTGTGCTTTACTGGAAGGAAAGCGGTCGGAATACCGTTCGGTGGCATCTGCAGTGCGCACCGCGGAGCCTACGCCAATTGAAATCAACCAATGTTTATCCAGGAGTGTTTCCAGCATCAGTGCGCCGCTAAAATTTGTTTCGTTGGACTCCAAATCGGTGGTGATGTTTTGCTGAAAGAATTCGCTGACAGTATCGACACTGGCGCTTACAAAATCGCTGCGAACAGTGCCGCTGAGTTTTACTTTGTTGGTAACCGGGTAAATGGCTTTCGCAAACAAGCCGGCATCCGTAATATCGGCATCCGGCCATACAATGTCGTTTACGAAGATTTGTACACCATTATCGCGGCGGGAAATATTACGCAAGGCGCCGCGGTTGACGGTATAAATATCGCCGCCAATTTCCCATTTCAAGGCGCCTCCAGGCATTAGCTCCGCAGCAATTCGCCCGCCTTTAACATTCGAGCCGGTATCTACGGTAATATCCAGCGGAAACGGTGGCGTACGATTGGAATTCGGTTGCGCGGTCGGTTTGTTATTGTTATTCATTTTGTGATCAACATCGTTTACGTAGGCTAAAATTTCCAGGGAGCGCAGGATGCCTTCGGAGCGAGCCAGGTTGTATTTGGCATTCAGATTTAACACTTCAAAAAATTCCGCATCCAGCAAACGGCCGGGGTAATCAACATTATCCTGATCCTGGTAGCCGCCGGAAATTGTTAAAATAGAACCGGGCGCCAATTGAAACCCTATTTTGCCGCGCGCTTCCCGCGAGCGAAAACTTGAAGGCACTTCCTGCCCGTCGCCTGCTTCGTAGTTATTACCCTCTCGCCAGTTGGCGTGTGCCCAATAAGACACATTACCGGAGCGGCCGTTTACCGAGGCAATCGCTTCTGCCGCTTCCAGGTTGGTATGGTAGCCGGTTTGCAACCTCCCGTGAAAAGCGCCGGAGCCGGGCACAAAAACTTGCTGGGTTTCCGCTTGAATAGCGCTCAAATTTCCTGCGCCCCAGGTTAAAGCGTAAGGGCCTTTCACTACATTGATTTTGGAGATTGCGCTGGGGTCGAGATGGCTGATGGGCGAATCCATCCGCGCCGGGCCGCCGGGAAAATAACGCGTGCCGTCCACATAGGCGCCAACTTCGGTTTCTCGCAAGCCGCGAATTACCGGATCGAGACCAATAGGGCCGCGGCGAACCGCATCCACGCCGGGAATTTCTCGCAATAATTCGCCGGTAACCCGTGCCGGATTTCGTCGAATGACTTTGGTTGGTAGGTTGCTCATCCGTTCGGTAATCTCATCACCACGGGTTTCTGTTACCACAATGCCTTGTAGTTTGATGGGCTGCACCGGCATTTTGAAATCAGCTGTTTCCGTTGCGGTTGCCGAAATAGTGACCGGTTGCCGCTGGGTTTCCCGGCCAAGAATTTCTGCGATGACGGTATAATTTCCGGCGGGAATTCCGGTGATTTCATAAACGCCATCGGGATTTGCAACATCACCGAGGTTGGTGCCATCGAGGTATACGTTGACGCCCGGAAGCACATCGCCATCTTCCGTTGTAATCGTTCCCGATACTGATCCATCCTGAGCAATAGCAGCACCAATTAGCAGCATCGACAATATTATTGTTTTCGTAAAAGCTGATAATCTTTTTGTAAGATTTAAAATGTAGTAAGTATTTGTTTTATTTAGAGTAACCATTATTGTTTCCTTTAAATATTGAGTTTATTCTACAAATAGACGCAGCAAATTTGGGCCAGAGGAATAATTCTTACGCCCAAACGCATTTGAGCGAATAAAATAACTACCTGTTTTGCAAGACTGCTATAAAATCAACTTGCCGAAAAATCGATAGAATATTTGAAATAGTTTAAGACTAAGGTGCCTGTGCATCGCGGCAAAAGTTATTGATCGCTGGAAACGTTATTCGTCTTCGACTCCGCTTAGACTGACACGTCATAGCGAGTTCTTCGGCAGTGCTCAGGTTAAACTCCGTCGAACCATCAAATACCGGTTAAATACTTCTACCCCGGAGTACTAGACTTTGGGAGGATGATCTATAGACGATAAATAAGGAGATTCATTTAAATGGAGGGTTACAAAAAATAAATCATGGGTATTGGGAAGGTAATCAATTTCGCCAATTAAAACCGGCGAATAATATTTTCCGCCAACTGTGGTAACAATATAAGTCGTTTCGGAAGATGAACACGATTGGATTAGAAAACTTTCGCCATCTTGCCGGGAACCGTTATACTGATTGGGGCTGCAAGTGCAAGGTTCTTTTTGGAGTGAAAAATTATTACAGCAAGACATTTGTATCGAACACATATCCGAATTCATATTCAAATGGCAATCGCTCCTGGCCATTTGCACGAATATACTTATCAAATGCTGATTGCTGGCAAGAATTCCCAATACCATCAGGATTGAAAATGATTTTAATATATAATCTCGCATAAGGTTATTAATTTAGCCGATACGAAGATATTTTCAATAGTTTATTCAAATACATCCCAAGATAATACGCAGGGAAAAATATAAAAATATTTTAAAACGGTAACAAAATGATAACCATTCGGCAGCGAACTGTATTACAAATCGGAAACAATTTGTATTTTTAACAATGAGATAGTTTCGTTAAATTCAACCTTTGCAATTTTATCAACGATGCAGCATTTACAAGCTCCCGGAGGTTTTAGGCTGATGTTGAGAAACCTAATCATTTTTCAATGTCACCAATACGCTGCATTTGGCCTCCCGGGAGATTATGCGAAACAAATACGAAATGCAAACGAATGATACCAATTGAACTCACCATCAAAGGCATTTACTCCTACCAACAGGAGCAAATCATTGATTTTAAACGGCTAACCGATGCCCAGCTTTTCGGGATTTTCGGGCCGGTAGGCAGCGGTAAATCGACAATTTTAGAGGCGATTTCTTTTGCGTTATATGATGATACGGAGCGACTTAATCTAAAAGGCGATAATCGCAATTATAACATGATGAACCTGAAATCGCAGGAATTGTTGATTCGATTTACCTTTAAAGCCGGGGAAAAATTTAAAGAAGAATATTTGTTTGAAGTAAAAGGCAAACGCGCTAAAGGAAAGTTCGAAACCGTAAAACCATTTGAGCGGCGCCAATTCAAGAGCGTTGATGGAGAGTGGCAGCCGGTAGCGGTTTCTGCCGAAGAGATTATTGGCCTGAGCTACAAGAATTTTCGAAGAACCATCATTATTCCCCAGGGCAAATTTCAAGAATTTTTGCAGATGAGCAAAACCGACCGCACGAGGATGCTAAAGGAAATTTTCAACCTGGAACGCTTCGAACTATACCAGCGAACCTCAAAACTGAAAACAGAAAATGATGCCCGGATTCACGAGCTAGGCGGGCAATTGCAGGAGCTTGGCGAGGTAGATACGGCAGCTATCGCGTTGCAAAACAAGGAATTAAAACGTGTTAAAAAAGCAATTAAGAAAGCGGAAAAACTGTTTGCGGAAATGGCGAAGGCCGAAAAAGCCTTCGCGGGTATGAAAAACTTGTTTGAAAAAATCGATCAACAGCAGGAATTTTTGAAAACGCTCCAACAGCGGGAAGGTGATTTTGCAGAACGGGAAACCCGGCTAAAGCGCTACCAGGATTGCCTGGCGAAATTTAATGATCCGATACAACGGCTGCGGGAACATCAAACCCAAATCGATGCGCTTGAGAGCGAACTCTCTGTCAAAAAAGACCGCCTGGAGCAGCAACAATTAGCGTTTGATACGACCTCTGAGGAATTCAATTCCATTGCCGAATCATATAAAAATCGCGAATCCCTGAAACGGAAAGCAGATGAAA
>CAXHHS010000417.1:0-6432 GCA_964015645.1 uncultured bacterium | reverse complement strand
GGATACTGGAATATTTAAACAAAACTCTTTAAGTCAAACAAAATATGAAGTTACAAAGGTTTAAAATAGTGAACATTTAATATACGAGCATCGAGCATCGAGCATCGAGCATCGAGCATCGAGCATCGAGCATCGAGCATCACGTTCACAAACCAAATTTACCGAAATTACGAGGATAGAACAAATGAAGCACGTAAGCATTGCAGACGATGTAAAACTGGGCAAAAATGTTAAAATATTCAATTTTGTGAACTTATATGGCTGCGAGATTGACGATGGAACCAAAATCGGTACCTTTGTGGAAATCCAAAAAGGCGCGACCGTGGGAAAAAACTGCAAAATTTCCAGCCATACCTTTATTTGCGAAGGCGTGCATATCGAAGACAATTGTTTTATTGGCCACAATGTAACGTTTATTAATGATAAATTTCCCCGCGCAACTAACCCGGATGGCTCCATGCAGACCGATGCAGATTGGCAATGTATTCCTACATATGTCAGAAAAGGCGCTACTATCGGCAGCAGCGCAACAATCCTTTGCGGCGTAACCATTGGAGAAGGCGCGACTGTGGGCGCCGGGGCAGTAGTAACAAAGGATGTGCCGCCGGGAGGCACTGTTGCAGGTGTGCCAGCAACAGTAATTCAGACTAAAAAATAAAAGCTAAAGTTGCCGGTGGTTTTTATTGCTGTTAACTTATCCGAGATTTTTACGGAATTCGGCGAAGTAAAATTTTGCATGATGCGTAAAAAAATCGCGCAATACGCATCACGATTTAACTTTTTGATCCCTGTAAAAATGTTGGAAGAACCAAAATTGCCGGCCTGGCAGCAAAGACCTTTTATGCTACCGAAGGCAAAACACCCCACCGTCCCGAAAAGAAAAACTAATTTAAACCGTTTAGTTTGTCGTTTAGGCAACTTATATTGTCTGGCTATGAAAGCCTTTTTACCGGAAGCCGGACACTTGAACGTTCAAGATAAAATTTTAACCGGCCTGCGACAGGATCGTTTGCCACATGCCTACCTGTTTCACGGGCCGGAGGGATGTGGTAAAGAAGCCTTTGCCGTTGCCCTGGCGCAATTGCTCAATGCCGGAAATAATGAAGGTCAAATCGATGAATCCTCCCCGCAATTTCAAAAAATTGCCAAATTACAACATCCCGATTTAAAATTTATTTTCCCCACCCCGGCACAATCTAACGTTAAAGAAGGCGATATTTTGGAAGCGCTTCAAGAAAAGGCGCAAAACCTTTACCGCCGGGCGGTTTTTCCCGGGAAGAATACTTTTATTGGCATCGGTACAATTCGAAGCCTGAAGAAAGAAGCCGGTTACAAGCTATACGAAGGGCGCAAAAAAATTTTTATCATCGCCGAAGCGGAACAGATGCGAATAGAAGCAGCTAATGCGCTTTTGAAGTTGCTGGAAGAACCGCCGCAAAACCTCATGCTAATTTTAATTACCGCTAACATTTATAAAATATTGCCGACAATAAAATCTCGCTGTCAATTAGTACGGTTTGGGCCGCTGACGGAGGAAGAAATTAAAACAATCATTCGCCAGCATTCTAAAACTATAGATGAGTCCAACCTGCCATTATTTATTCGCCTGGCGGGATTTAACGTAAAACGGACATTCGATTTTTTAGACAAAGATATTTTAAAAATGCGCGAACTGGCGATTGATTTTTTGCGTAAAGTGGTGCTGCTTCATAAAGCGCAGGAATTGGCGGCGATTATCGAACCGCTGGCTGCGAAAAGAGATCGCGAAGATGCCCGGCTGCTGTTGTGGTTGTTACTGTTCTGGTTTCAAGATATTCTTCATCTGCAAAAAACAAGTATCGACCATAATGCTTTAATTAACTTTGATAAAGAGGAAACGCTAAAAAAATTTATGGCATTTACACCAAACGCCGATATTCCCGGAATTGTATGGGAAATAGAGGCCGCAATTCAGGAATTGAATGATGTTCGGAATTTCAATCCTTTATTGATTTTAGCGACCCTCGCTATTAAACTTCATCATAAGATTAGACAAAAATAAGGTAATTAACTATATATGTTTACACACAATGGTCACTCTCAAAATAGCTCGGAAGGGCCGCCGGAAATTGTTGAAATAGCCTTTAAAGCCGGTAGAATTGGTATTTATGCCAACGAGCCAAAATTGCCCTTAAAGATCGAGGATTTGGTTGTGGTAGAAGCGGATAAAGGAAATGACTTGGGAAGAATTATCCAAACCGGTCAAACATTTTCTTATCCCGGTTATGACAATGGAAACGGTTCCGACGAAAAATTAAAAAAGGTGGTTAGAGTTGCGACTGAAGAAGATTTGCAAAAACTGAATGGCAACCGGGAAGAAGAAGAAAATGCCGTCCGCCTCTGCAAAGAAAAGATTGTCAAACATCGCTTGCTCATGAATTTGGTCGATGCCGAATACCAGTGGGATCGCAACAAGCTAACATTCTATTTTACCTCCGAGCAGCGGGTCGATTTTCGGAAACTGGTTCGCGACCTCGCTTCCAAATTTCGTACGCGAATTGAGCTGCGGCAGGTTGGCGTGCGCGATGCCGCTAAACACATCCAGGGATACGGCGCTTGCGGCTGCCAGCTTTGCTGCACCGTTTTTTTGAAGAAATTTGAAAACATCACCACTCAATATATTAAAGATCAACTCATTCAAACCAATCCCACCCGGCTCACCGGCGTTTGCGGCCGTTTAAAATGCTGCCTGGCTTTCGAAAGAGATTTTTACCTTGATGAAATGGCCAAATATCCCACCGCTGGTCAAACAATCGACACGCCAAACGGCAAAGGCCGGGTTGAAAAAGTCGATATTTTTAACGGGGTTGTTTACGTCAATATTGGGGATGGCGGTATCGAAAAGTTTAAGTTTGAGCAATTGCAAGAAATGGCGGCGAGTTAAGTGATGGAAAATCCTACACCACATACGATTAATGATATCGGCTTCCTGGAGGGCCTTGTGAAGGGAGCGGATATATTTTCTTCCTATATTGCAAATCCCGAGGCAAAAAGGAAAGCTATTCTCGCTGCTAAAAAGATGCTCGACAGCTATATCCCAAAATATAGAGAATCAGCCGGAAACCTTTTTGAACGCCTGAATATGTTGTTAGAACATCCGGAATTTTCCGACTATCTCTCCGAAGCTGTTTATAAAGAGATGTTTAAGACACTCGATGACTCGCTAACCGTTTTACTCGAAAATTTGCGCATTCTAAACAAAAGTTATGAATACCTGGGAAAACTTTTTGGGAAAAACCTGATTCCTGTTGAAATTGATCAATTGATAAAAGACGTTGAAACCGTTATCGGTGAAACTCAATGGGCCGATAAGAATGAAGTAGAAAACGCCCGAAAGGAATATAAGTCGGGACAGGTTAAAATTGTATAAAGTCGTTATACCAAAAAGCATTGAAAAGAAACTAAAAAGATATAACCAATTCAAAGAGCGATTTTACAACAAAATAGCGTTATTTAAACAAAACCCC
This sequence comes from uncultured bacterium, assembly GCA_964015645.1. Taxonomy (GTDB): domain Bacteria; phylum Calditrichota; class Calditrichia; order RBG-13-44-9; family J075; genus CAXHHS01. The sequence continues at coordinate 2,926 of CAXHHS010000417.1, read as the reverse complement.
TACCATCCGTCTTTACGCTTTAAACCTTACAGAAGTATTCCCGATACCTTTGAGATCAGTATAAACATTAGCTTCAGAGTTTTGATGGAACAAATTACCGAAGATACATTCTTGATATATCGATATTGGCTTTCATGATATTTTAGACCGATATGGTAAAAAATAAACGAAAGGTGACTGAGTTGCCCGAAAACAAACGATACATGCTCACCAGCGCGCTGCCCTATCTCAATGGTCCCATTCACTTAGGCCATTTGGCCGGCGCGTATTTGCCCGGCGATATTTTCGCCCGTTACTGCCGCTTAAAACAACGCGATGTCATCTATATTTGCGGTTCCGATGAGCACGGCGTCCCAATCATGCTGCGTGCCCGCGACGAAGGGGTTTCTCCCCAGGTCATTGTCGATCGCTACCATACTATTGTGGAAGAAAGTTTTCAAGAATTCGGGATGTCGTTTGATTATTACGGCAGAACGTCTTCTCCCATGCACCATAAAACCAGCCAGGATTTTTTCCGGCGGTTAGCGGAAAAAAATAAATTTGTGTTGAAATCCGACCAGCAGCTTTACGATCCGGAAGCGAAACTATTTTTAGCCGACCGCTTTGTGCGCGGCACCTGCCCCAATTGCCATTATGAAGAAGCATTCGGCGATCAATGCGAACGCTGCGGCACCTCCCTTAGCCCTATGGATTTGATTAATCCTCGAAGTACTATTACCAATGCGAAACCGGTGTTGAAGGAAACAACCCATTGGTATCTTCCGCTGGCAGAATTCCAACCGAAGCTGGAGAAGTGGATTGCCCGCCACCCCGAATGGCGGCAAAATGTATTGGGGCAAATCCATAGCTGGTTTAAAGATGGCTTGAAAGACCGCGCCGTCACCCGCGATATGTCCTGGGGAATTTCCGTCCCAGAGGATGTTGCCGAAAAGGCTGGCGTTGATGTCGAAGGCAAAGTGCTCTACGTCTGGTTCGATGCGCCCATTGGCTACATCTCCGCGACGAAAGAGTGGGCCGAAAAACAGGGCGACCCCGACCGCTGGAAAACATATTGGCAGGATAAAGACACCAAATTGATCCACTTCATCGGTAAAGACAACATCGTTTTTCACTGTTTGATTTTTCCGGCGATGCTTATGGAACACGGCGATTTTATTCCCCCGGAAAATGTACCGGCCAACGAGTTCTTGAACATCGAAGGCAGCAAGCTCTCTACCAGCCGCAACCATGCAATATGGCTGGATGAATACCTGGAAACATTTGAACCGGATTCTTTGCGCTATGCCCTTGCCATCAGTATGCCGGAAACGCGCGATTCGGATTTTTCCTGGAAGGAATTTCAAGCGCGGCATAACAATGAGCTGGCCGATATTTTGGGTAACTTTGTTAATCGCGCGTTTACTTTTATCAAAAAATATTTTGATGGCGCAATTCCGGCACAAGGCAATTTGGATGATTTGGATCGCGAATTACTGGCAATGATTGTCCAAACCCGCGATGCTGCCGGTGAAAGCCTTGACAATTTTCGCTTTAAAGAAGCTACCCGCAAAATGATGGATTTGGCGCGTTTTGCCAACAAATATTTCAACGACAAAGAACCCTGGAAAACCCGCAAATCCGATCCGCAGCAATGCGCCACCACGCTGAACCTGTGCGCGCAAACCACCTATGCCCTGGCGGTGTTGATAAGCCCGTTGTTGCCTTTTACTGCGGAAAAAATCTGGCGGATGCTAAAACTCGAAGGAGCCGCAGCACAGGAAAATTGGGATGAAGTTGGCGATAAATCACTGGCGGATGAACATCAACTCGGCGAGCTGGAAATCCTGTTTCAAAAGCTGGAAGATGATGTGATCCAAAAAGAAATCGACCGCTTGCAAGCGGCGCAACCGGAAACCCCGGGAGAAAAACCGATGAGCGAAACAAATCAAATCTCGTTTGAAGAATTTCAAAAGATAGAGTTAAAAACCGCTAAGGTGTTGGAGGCGGAAGCGATTCCTAAAGCCAATAAATTATTGAAGTTACAAATCGATCTTGGCGATGAGAAACGCCAGTTGGTTGCCGGGCTGGCAAAGCATTATCAACCGGAGGATTTGGTTGGCAAAACCGTTGTTGTCGTCGCCAATTTGCAACCGGCAACCATTCGCGGTGTGGAGTCGCAAGGCATGTTGTTAGCGGTAAATGAAGAAAATAAGCTGACGATTGTAACATCGGAAAACGATGTTGCGGCGGGGAGTAAGGTTTCTTGAGAAAAGTTTTTAACGGAACGCAGATGACACGAATTGAACGGATTTTCACAGATTTTTATAGAGATTTAGAATGAAGAGATAATGAGGAATTTTACCATTCCCAAAACAGACTCTATTCAGGAATTAGCACATTTTTGGGGACACACATGACCTCACTGATTTTGAAGATGAGTTGGAAGAGGCTAAAGAGCCAATCGTAGTTTGTAGTTTAAACACCAGCAAGTTTCGCAAACCGCAACTTAATCAACCGCAGAAAAACAAAAATACTTCCCAGCGAAAAAGCAGCAACGGTAAACAACATCCAGCCAGGAAGGGAATAGCCGAGATATGTGATGATAGCAATGCCGGCAGGAATCGCCAGCAACCGGATTATTTCCAATGCAGAAAGCCAGCGTCTTTTCTTTTCTAATAAAAACCCAAACATCAATGTTGTGGTGATAATCCAAATTGCATATAACGTCTTTGTGGCGGGATCGAGTTGGGTGTTTTGGAAAAAGTAAAAACTGTTTATCGTCAATGCCGCGATAAATTGCACAAAGATGTAGATGTTAATCCCCATCGTCGTGGTTTCATTATATTTATGATAATCCGGTTTAACCGCTTCCGGTTGCTGGTAGCCGCCGAGATATTCGGCTGTCTCTTATACACATCTGACGCTGCCGACGAGCTTCTTGGTGTAG
>CAXHHS010000416.1:0-6439 GCA_964015645.1 uncultured bacterium | reverse complement strand
AACGGCATTATGCTGCTTCCGTTGCTGCGGGCGATTCGCGCTTCTCGCCCGGAAAGCGAAATTCATCTCCTGATTCACCATCCCATCGCCAGTTTATTTCAGGTAACAACCGGTGGCATTATTGACAAAATTTTGCCCTACAATCAATCACATTTAATGCAACGCCCCTGGCGGTATTTGGCGCTGCTCAATCAAATTCGCCGCAAGCATTTTGATGTCCTCATCACCGCTCACAACCCGGATAACTTTTCTCTTTCGCAAGCGATTTTCGGGCGATTGTGCCAGCCCCAATGGCTGATCGGGTTCGATGCCCGCGACAGCGCCCGATTTTACAATATTGCGGTAAAATCCACCACTGAAAAATTATATGCAGATGCCATGATCGATCTCTGGCGCAGTATCGATGCACAAGCAACATTTAATTTCAGCGGGCTGGCAGTTCCAGCTCATTTAAAAACAACTGCTTGCGAGAAATATCCGCAATATCGCGACGGCGGCATTTTGATTTGGCTGGGAGCAACCGGAAATAAAGTTCTACCGGGAGAAATTTTTGCCTATCTTTACGAGCAGGTAAAAAAACATTCCGATTTACCGATCCATTTTGCAGCCGGCCCTGCTGATGAAACGTTTCTTCACCAATACCCCAAATGGATTTTCGAAAAAACAGTCATGTGGAAGGAACCGCTCCTGGAAACTGCGGCATTTTTTTCCTTGTTTTCACACTTCATCTCCGGCGATACCGGCCCCATGCACCTGGCCGCCGCCCTCCAATTAAAAACGCTCACGATTTTTGTTGATTCTAACATCCAACAATATGGCTATCATGATGAAAACAAACACTTTGCGCTGCAATGGCAAAATTCACCGAATGACCGAAAACGCTTAAATCGCTACCTTAAACTGATGTTTGAAAAGCGTGATGCGTGAAGCGTGTTGCGTATTATTTCAATTGTGGATTTTTATCCTTTACCCTTAATCCTTTATCCTTATTGCTATGCTTCCTTCTCCGGAAATTATCATCTTAATGCTCCTGATTTTTTTTAGCAGTGCCTTTATTCGCTCCACTTTTGGATTTGGCGATGCGGTTATCGCCATGCCTTTGCTCTCGCTGATTATCAGTTTAAAAATTGCCACGCCATTGGTTGCTTTAACGGCAACGACGTTGGCAGCATTCATTTTAGCAGAAAGCTGGCGGCAAGCGGATTTTAAAGCGGCCTGGCGATTGATCCTGTCGGCGCTTATTGGCACGCCATTGGGAATTTGGATTTTGCGCGCTGCGCCGGAAACCATCGTCAAAAGCATCCTGGGCGTTGTTTTAATCGCTTACGGATTATACAATCTGCTGAATTCCAAATTGTTAAATTTAAAAAGCGATCGTTGGGCTTATCTGTTCGGATTTATCGCCGGTGTGTTAGGCGGTGCGTATAATACCAACGGCCCGCCGGTAGTGATTTACGGAACGCTGCGCCACTGGCCACCGGAAAAATTTCGCGCTACGTTACAAGGTTTTTTTCTCCCGGCTGGCGGGTTCATCGTTGTCGGCCATGCCGTTGGTGGGTTATGGACAGCACCGGTTTTGAAGCTTTATGCCTTTATGTTCCCGATGGTGCTGTTGGGAATATTTCTGGGCGGAAAAGCAAACCGGCGATTTTCCGCGGCCCGATTCACCCGGGTTCTTTACTGGATATTGATTGTTTTGGGGGCAATGCTCATCTTTTTTTCGGGGCGTTGACTTGAAACTATTTTAAAAATCGATTTTTATGCCACCAAGCCACGAAGATTCACCAAAAATTTAATATTTCTTAATGAGCCTTCGAGGCTTGGCGCCTTGATGGCAACTTTTAAACCGCCTCTTAGGCTTGCCCGGTTTGCGGCCAATTGTAAACCGGGTGCCCGCCGTATCGAATGTTATTTAACGCCGGTGTTACCTGGCGCTCAAAATAATAGACCAGGAACGTGCCGATTGCCCCGCCGCCACCGAAGGCTAAGATATCCGTTATTTCCGCGATGCGTTTGTAAGAAAATAGCTGGCTGGTTTCGATTATTACTCCAAATAATAATCCCAGGAAAATGGTGGTCATATAAATATTGAGAAAGGGTTTTTCAATTTGCCGGAGCGAATAAGAGAGATATAAACTTACCGGAATAAAAAAGGCCAGCGAATTTGCCAAATCGTAAATATTCCATAAACTGGTTTTGCGAAAATAGGCGTAAAACGGAACCAGATTTTCCGGCAGTAAATCCCGGGAAATTACTTCCGTCGCAAGCGACCAATCAAACGGGTGAAAACCGGAGAATAAAACGAAGACGATATAAACGGTTAGCGGTGTTTTTAACATTTTTATACTTTGTTCCAAATAGGCATTTGGCGATGGCGGAAAAATGTTATACAAAACATATCCCAGCAATATTCCACCGTATCCGCTGATGATGTCATTAATATCCGTAACTCGAGAAGAAATAATCGTTTGAAACCCTTCTAAAAAGATAAAATAAGCCAGCGGAATTCCCCATAGAAACAGATTGCCAATGGAAGTGTTTTGCCAATACAACATATAACAAAGCATCATTACATACCCGACAGCAATCCAAAACAGAATATTTTCGGTAAATTTTCCGAGGTTAAAATAAGCAGGATTTCGAATTTGAGTAACCCGGTAAATTGATGAAATGTGCGCTTCGTAAGCATCTTTGCCAATCGCGGATTTCACTGTTTTCAAAAACCGCCGTTTTCGCATTCCCGGGCGATCTTGCAGCGATTGCAATTGGGAAAGGATATCCATTGTAACGCCCGTCAGCGCCAATTTACGCAAACTTTCTTCGGTGATTTGATAATGCGCTTTGGGATTTTCGTATCCTAAAAATTCTCCAACGGATTTGTAAGTAAACGGAACGACATTGGCCTCTTTGATGTTTTCCCAAACGGCAGACACGCTAATGCTAACCGTAAATGGCATCACGGCAGAAATGAACTGCGCTATCGCGATAAAGACAATAATCAGCAGATACGGCTTGCTATCTAATATTTCATAAAACAATTTGCGAGAAACATCGGCAATTTTTGCAGCGTAAATGGATGCCACAACCGCCCCAATACCGCTTCCCAATGTGTTATTGATTAGATCATGAATTGCCGTATCTCGAGATTGAATAAAAAGCTGGAGAAATTCAATCGTTAAACTAAGCCCTGCTCCCGCAATTGTGGTGATAAAAATCGGGAGATTCTCCCGGCGGTAAAAGCGCAGCATGTAGAAAAAGAAACCGAACGGAATGAACAGGATGATATTCCCAACAATATCTGTAAGCGCAACTCGTTTGCCATCAACAAAATAAGGTGTTAAGCTAACCCGGCTGAGCCGATCTGCTAAATCAGCAAAACCGAAATCGAAACTAAATGGAATCAGTGTATTATACAGGGTAAAAAAAACGTAAGAGATACAAAGAAAACGAACGACTTTTTGATTCATGTCTGTTTGTTCCGGTAGATCGAGTTAAAGTTTGACACAAAAACCACGTGTTGCGTGATGCGCGTTACGTTTCTTGCTAAGTCGGCCGTTTCAAAAATCGTTGTAGGGTTTAGTTGAGTGCCTAACATGCTTCGACTCCGCTCAGCATGACTCAGCGTCATCCTGAGCGGAGTCGAAGGGTAACAAACCCTACATGTAATTATGAAAAGCTCTACTAAGTTCACGCAATACGTCCCACGTAAAAGACCCCCAAACTATCCCCATTTATCCGAAACCACTTGACGCAATTTACACCTTGGATATTCGGATTTTTTACCTTATAAAGAAACGCCGGATACTGCGGTACTTATTGAAAATGTGGAGTGGCGTTTCTTTTAATTTTAAAAGAGTTAATACGATGTTTTCCGATTTGCTTGACACAATTCATTGGGCGTATTTTTTTGTGGCCGCATTGATTTTTGTTGCAGGGATTTATGCCGGGCCAATTGCGGTAGAGAAAGAGTTACGCTGGTTGCTGCGTTACCCGCGCTGGCTGTTTCGCTTGATGGAGCGTTATTTCAAAACAGACTTTCATTTCTTGTTGATTTTTTTCTTGATATTTGTCCTGAACAATATTTCTCTTTTCAGTGGTTTTCTCAGCGGCTTTTTGATCGCCGGCCCGGTGCTGGCAGCGTTTTTAACCGGGTTTAATGTTTCCGTCGTTACTTTCGAAATGATGGGTTGGCAGGGGATTTGGCACATCCTTACCAACCCGGTTGCCTGGTTGGAATTTCCCGCAGCCTGGGTCAGCTTTGGGTTAGGGTTCCAATTAGCGGAAGTGCAATTGGTGCAATTTAATGGGCCGGAAACTTTCGAGGTATTTAGCATATTGTGGCCAATTTACCTCAAGTATGTTGCAGGTTTGCTGTTTTTTGCCGCGGTTATCGAAACCGGAATGATTGTCATTAGCAGGCGCTTTATGGATGATAAAGAGGATTAAGGCCTTTCCAGGTTTCGCTATAAAAATGAAGTGATGGATTATGCCATAGGCATGGCTTGCACCATTGGATAGATGGTAGTTTCCCCCAACACTCATTAATCCAATCCTCCAACACTCCTAAAATTCATAAAGAAACAACCCACCTACTCTTTCGTAGATGAATTTGTTAACTAAAAATATCCGGAGGGGAATTATGTTTGAGCTTTTTGTAATTTTATGTGTGGTCTTCGGAATCGTTATTTTCTTAAAAGTCTTTGCCGTTTTATTCGAAGTTGGTATTTTCCTGGCCCTTATCCCGCTTAAAATCTTATTTGGCATTATTTGCGCAATTGTCGGTATTATTTCGCTGCCCTTTATTTTAGGCGGTCTTTTTTTTGCGGCACTTTTGCCGCTCGCAATTATTGGTTTAATGATCTATGGCCTGGTCCATTTGCTCAAATAATTAAGAGTTGATTTAATGCCTTCCTAAATTTAAATTCTGCCGATTTTGGATTTGGGTAAAGTTGAAGATTGGATAATTTAACCTTTTATCTTCACCCTTTATTCTTATAAACGCCCCCGTAGCTCAGTGGATAGAGCGCTGGCCTCCGGAGCCAGGTGCGTAGGTTCGACTCCTACCGGGGGTACTAACATTACAAGTTGCCGATTGTCTTCAATGATTGGCAATTTTTTTACCGGTAATATTCAAGTCTTTTACTACTTCACTTTTTTAATTTTAAATTCATCTAATCGCCTAGCGACTAATGTATGACGTTGTTTAAGCAGCAATGGAAGTAAAATAACCAATGCCCAAACATACGAAAACTATTTTAGTTCCACTGGTGAGGCAATGGCATCCAAGTACCAATTGCATTACTCGACTGTACAAACTTTATACAGAGGCTTTGAGTAATATTGAGACCACTAAAGCAATTCATTTTGATTTCTCGGAATGTGATTTTTTAGGGAATCATGGTTGTGTATTTTTAGGTGGCCTAGATGTCTTCTTGAAGTTGAAATTCAGGCTTCAGAAAATTACTTATGGTAACTTTTGTAATTCTGAAGTCAATAGATATATGAATCGGCTCGGTTATTATGACAAAGAACAAGGATGGACACATCTACCTTATTCTGACTTTTCCATGGAAGACATTCGCCTAAAAAAACCCTATAAAGATATCAATATTCTCTTGAAGCAGGATATTTTCCCTTTTCAGTCAGACACAGTTAAAGAAACCATCAAAGATAAAATGGGAGAGCTTTTTCTTAATGTTCTTCAGCATAGTAATTCACCTCATGGTGCAACAGCTTCAGCACAATATTATCCAACAGAAAAGATTATCCGATTTTCTTTGGTCGATTTTGGCATAGGCATTGCTCGGAATATTCAACAATATTCGAAAACAACATTAAGACAAAACATTTCCGAAGGTGAAGCGTTACTAAAAGCATTTGAAAAACGGTTTACTACCAAAAAAGGCTCTAACGGTTTAGGCTTAAAAATCATTAAAGACTTTATTTTGCAAAATGAGAGTAAGATCAGTATATTATGTAACCGAGTATATTATCAATATGATGGTGCGTCTGATAAAGAACATCGTTACCGTCTAAAAACCGAGCAAGGATTCGATGGTACTTTTATTGTAATCGATTTTAATACTCGAAAAATATGCTAAACATTAAAAGAAAAAAGAGGTAAACATGAAACGAACCATCAAAGTTAAGGATTTGTGTGGGGAGTTTTGTATTGATGAAAATGATATTTCCCAATTGGCAAAAATAATTGTTAAAGAGCTGAAAAAAAACAACAAGATTGAACTTGATTTTCAGGGAGTTGATACAGTGCTCACCGCCTTTTTCAATGGATTAATGGGAGAATTATTTGAGCAGTTTGATTATCAAGTCATAAATAAATCTATCATTTTTGAAAAATCCACGTCAAGAAATATTAAAAATAAATACGAAAAATCTCTTGAAAATGCGAAAGCATTTTCTAGTAATCCTGCTAAAATTC
>CAXHHS010000415.1:0-6439 GCA_964015645.1 uncultured bacterium | reverse complement strand
TTTTGAAATAAGTAGAAAGCTAGCGATCAACCATATAAAACAATGAATACTTACGTTCATTGTTAAAAATAATTTGTAAGTACCCGATTTTATTTTACTATAATGTTTTTTTGCAAATCTTAACCTACCTTTAACGATTGCTTTATCAATATTATGATCTTCTCTCCACCCCCTACCGTGATGAAGAATTTTAGCTGTAGGAACATAAAATATTTTCCAACCTGCCTTCTTAATGCGATAGCATAAATCCTTTTCTTCAGATACGAAAAAGAATTTTTCATCCAGCTTACCAACTTTTTCAAAGATACTTTTGCGGATGATTAAAGCTGCACCAAATGCCCAATCAATTTCATGAAATTGATTATATTTTTTTTTGTTAAATTCTAGCTCGGTCAAGTTTAATGAAGGAAATAATCGATGTAAGAAAAGAGATTCTGCAATTTGATAATACCAACTTGGAAATCTTCCGATAGAATATTGTAATGAATTATCGGTGTTTAATAACATACAGGATAACGCTCCAATATGATGATCATTATCTATGATTTCTATCATCTTTTTTAGTGCTCCCGAATAGATAACCGTATCAGGGTTTAATAGCAATATATATCGACCACTTGACAAATCTATAGCTTGATTATTCGCTACCGCAAATCCTACATTATTTTCATTCTTGAGCAAGTGAACCCAGGGAAAATTTTGTTTTACAAATTCTCTACTTCCATCATTAGAATTATTGTCCACGAGAATAACTTCTAAAGATAAATCTTCTGATTCCTTTTTTATCGAGTGAAGACAATCTTTGAGAAAGTGTTTACCATTGTAGTTAACAAGGATAATTGAATAATCGGGAGTTACTTTCATAACGACTCTTAATTTGTGATAAAGACTATTGCTATCTTTTTATTAGATAGCTTCCGGTTCCAAATTATCGAGGTGTTTAATAATTATAATAATCATAATACGAGTGTTTATATTTCTTATACTCCACCGCCGAGGCATTCACAACCACCCCTTGTATCGCCATATTATTCATCGCAAACCCATCAATCTTTTCTTTGAGGTGATTTAAATTGGTCTTCTCATAGCGGGTGACCAACAGCACCTGTTTGATAAATCGTTTTATGGCAAACACATCCGGCACCCGGCCAAAAGGAGGGGTGTCGATCACAATGGTGGCAAAGTTATGCGCTAAAAAGCGGTAGAGTTGTTCCATGCGCGGGCCGCCCAGTAGCTCCGCAGGGTTAGGCACACCTTTTCCGGTAGAAATTAAAAACAAATTGGGAATAGTGGTCTTCTGAAGAATTTTAGAAATATATTTTCCGGAGATAGGGCAATTGCTCAGCAAAAAGTCAGTAAGACCCGGTTCTTTTTTACGCTCAAACGACTCGTATTGCGTTCCCTTGCGCAGGTCGCCGTCAATTAGAAGGGTCAAGCGTTTTTGTTGGGAAAAAGTGATCGCTAAATTAGCGGAGACAAATGACTTACCCTCATTGGGATTTAAGCTAGTGATTACAATCGTATTTCGGGATTTGGGATCCATGGGAGTCAGGCTGATCCGTAATTGGCGAAATACCTCATTTTCAATGGAAGCGGTATAGTTGCGAGTAATCAGCTTTCCTTCCCCGGGAGACAAATGCCCATTACTATCAGCGTTGCCGTTTTTATGAAGATATTTTTCCCCCTGAACAACCGGAATGGTGACCAGCACCGGCAGGGCCAAATTTTCCTGAATATCTTTGGCGCTCTTAATGGTTCTATCAAAATAAGCGCCCATTAAAAAGATGGCAATGCTGAGAAAGAAACCGGAGGCGATACCGCCGGCAATAATTTTGGCTTTGTATATTAATTCTGATTCCAGTTTGGGAGGTTCCGCTTCGCCAATAAGGATGGCATTGGTAAACTGCACCTCGTTGGCGATTTTCGCTTCATTATATTTTTTTAGAATGTTTTGCACTATGTTTTGTTTGATCTCCAGAGTTTTTCTCAATTCATCATGCTGTAATTCTTTTTGGGGGAATCTGGAAGTGCTTTTTTTTGTGGCATGCAGTTTATCCTGTTGGCGGGACTTTCTTTCATCAAGCTCAACCAAATATCGCTCGACCCGCTGGTCGACTTGCTGCTGCAGCGCTTCGATTTGTTCGGTTACATTCCTTAATTCATAACTTTGTGGCGAGGTTCGGCGGTCCAATAACCGCTGCCGGGTTTGGGACAACGTCGTGAGTTGCTGTTGAAAGACATAAATGCCGGAAAGCTTTTTAGCTCTTAACTCCGATATGATCTCCTGGTATACAAAGGTAATGTCCTCAAAACCCGTTAACCGGGATTTTTTATCCTGCAAGGATTTCAAATATTTTATATCGCGGTCAATCTCATCTAGCTCATTTCTGATAGTTTCTAATTTATCGAGATTCTTTTGATTCCCGCGGTTCACTTTAATATCGGGGTTGGCGCGTTCGAATCTTTCCAACGCATCTTTGGAACCGGCTAACTCACGCCGGGCGCTGCTTAATTCATCTTCCAGGGTGGCGAACATCGAACCGGCTTGTAATTTACTGTATGCTTCCAGTTGTTTAATAAACAAACCGGCGATGGTATTAGCAATTAAGGCGGCCATATCGGGGCTGCGGTCTTCGTAACTTAAATGAAAAATCGTCGCAAAACGATCGATGAATTGCGGTAAAAGGTTCGCCCGGAGTATTTCAATGGCTTCTTTTTCCTCAAAATGGGAGAATATTATTTCATTGCTTTCGCGTAATATTGCATTTTTAAAGGTTAGGCGGAATCCCCCGGCAGCAAATGCCGTAATAGCGTCATTGGTAAGCGCGCCGGTAAAAATTTGCCGGCTTTCGGGGTTATCTTCACTTTCCAGATGGTAGACGGAAAACTGCCGATCTTCTTGCACGATTTGATATTGGCCGTGCCGCGCTTGCCCATCAATGGCTATTTCTTCAAAGACTTCATTACGGAATCGATCGGGAAAGTCTAATTGAAAATTCAGATGTAAGGAATCCACCACTTTTATGAGAAAATTTTTTGTTTTTAGAATGGATAATCGCGCTGCCAGGGAGGTATTATCAAAATCATCGATAAGATTCTGTTTCTCGGAACGGTTAAAGTGGATAATTGCGGTGGATGTGTACTTGGGAGTTGGTTGGTAGTAGTTGAAGCCAATGATAAAACCGACCGCAATGACTGTTGCAATCGCCAGAATCCACCACTTCTTTTTAAGAAGATGTTCCCAATACCGCCGGTAATCAATCGCAGGAGAGGAACCGGGGAGATCGAATCCCTTAAGATCGTTTAAGTTTATGGAAAAAAAATCATCCTTTTTATTGTTTTTATCCATCGGATAAACTCCGTTGTGTGGAAGGTGTTGTTTGTTGATCGCTAGCTATTAACAAACAACCTATCGGTATTATTTTGTGATGGGGATTTTGGAAAATGGTTTATATAACCTGGCAGTTTACTCAGGGGGTAAGCCCTTATAGTGAGGGATCGGAGCGTATAAATATATTTTCTTCTATGGATAGCTTGAAAATATTCATTGAAAATTCCGGATATTTTAGTAACAAATATTTTTGCGCCTTCAAGAGAGGTATCAAGTAATACAATCCCTATAATGCGGGCATCGATAAAAAACTTGATATCAACATTGCGCGTATTATCGGAAATAACCGGTATTAATTTCCGCGAGAAAGCATTCAAATTTTTGACCGATTTTTTTTTGCTTCCATTTGCTTCGGGTAGTTCAATCCGTACAAAAGAAAACGGCAAACCGGTTTTTGCGCTGCGACTTCGTTCATTTTTGAGAATTTCGACAACTTCCTGTTGAGAATACCAACCTTTATATTCGCCCGGGGATAATAGGAGAGCGTTTTTGTGAAGCACTTTTTTAATGTTGAAAAACTTCATGATGATTTTTTTATCGAAATGCTCGGGTATAGCTCCGCCCCGTCAGTTACATACTGGAGCTTCAAATATGCATTTTTAGGGTATAGAAAAGTAAAAGATGATAATCATTCCGGCCTGACAGCATAGGAATGACGCCCGGCAATATTCCTGGGAGGATACCCAATAACTGCCGGGTATTTAATATGCTCTTTAACGAAAAACGTGAATTCAACTTTTTTCGTTAAGTTGTTTTAATGAGCTATTTTAAAATGTAAACGAAATGTTTAATTTGATCGGAATAGCGTATTCTTACTCATCAATCCTCACATTCACGGAGCAAACATATTTTAACAAATTATCATTTCTTGATTTTCAAATAATCTATATTCACTACTAACTTCACGTCACTAATCTTTAATGGAGGGCTGTCAAAACTAAAATTTTATTCCAAAAAATACGCGTATATAGTACTATTAATAAAAAAGCCAGGTTTGTTACACATCACGTTTTTCTTGTGCAAAAACTATTGTGCTCCTGGCAGTTTTTTAGCATGTTTTTTGTTGAATATCTAACAATTGAAGCAAATCTTGCACAAACAAAAAAGCCATATTCTTTCAAAATTAAAATTAGAAAGAGTATGGCTTTTCAACGCAACTGATACTGTATGGATTTGATCGTGTCGTGATGTTTTATTAAAAAACCCCTCTAAGTCTCCCCTTGGAAAGCGGAGACTTAAAGGATATCACGTCACGATCAAATTAGTATTAGTAGAAGACTTTGCTTGCCACCTTCATAGAAAAGGAGCATCAGATTCGGGTGGTTTATTTGTTATTATTATTTTCATACCCTAATAAGGCTGCAAACGCATAAAGCATCCAGGCCTGGGACCAGCGAATGTAAGGCACTTTATCTGTAACATACTGTTTTTTCTGAAAATAGAAATACCCGGATTTGTTTTGCATGTGCTGTAAAGCCCAGCGACACACCTTTAATGCCAATTCCACACTATCCCCATCAAGGTGCTGTAATTTTACCAGGGTAATAATGGTTTGGGCAACCGAATGAATGTCAATGGGATAAATTCGATCGTGATAGTATTTAGCGATACCTTCAGCGGTAATAAAATGGTCCAGGTAAAACCGGTATCCTTTTTCCAGGGAGATTTGAAATTCCCTGTTACCGCTGTATTGTGAGAACTGTTCCAGGGCAATAAGATTATAACCGGTATGAAAATTGTCGATCCATTTTTGGCGGCTGTCTTCGCCATAGGGCCAGGAACCATCGGCGGCTTGTTTTTGAACGGAGAAGGCTGCCGACTGTCTTGCAGGGTCCAAAAATGTATTTTCACCGGTATGTTTATATAATCTCGCCAGAAATGCCGCTCCGAGAAGGTTCGCATTGTGCACTTGCGTTTTATCTAAAGGAGTGTAACTAAAACATATCCCGTTTTTATCCTTTACAATATTGAGACCGGTTAAAATAAAATTACCGGCGCTGACAGCCATTTCCAGGTAGCGACTGTGATGATATTGTTCATAAACGTCTAGCAAAGCATGGCCGGCAAAGGTGGTACAAACGATATTCGGATGGAATTTCGGCAGAAAAAAATATCGTGATTGCCAATCAAAATGATACCCCCAACAATAATCCTTTTGGCCGGGGCTTCTCAACTTAATCATCTGTTGCAGCACAATTTCTGCTAATTCGTTATTATGGATAACTTTATAGTGATTTAGTTTGAGTAGTGCTGAAGAAAATAACGCCAACCCTTTTGGATTTTGAGCCTTTGGAACCAGCAGCAGCGGGCGAAGATTGATAGGTATTCTTTTTACTGCTTGGAGCATTAAGAGACGGGGTAAACGCCGGTTAAGGATTGGCAGCATTTTGAAGAACTTACTGTTTAGCGAATCATAAGGGTCGTAACCGGCCCAATTGTTCTGTTTGCAGTATTCATACAATCGTATTGTTGACTGCTTGATCATACCATCAACACCAGCATCAATATTGGTAGTGTTGCTAAGTAAGGTTGTCATTCTACTCCTACTAAATTAAATCCAATTGGGGGTTATTCGGGAGGTTTTAGATTTTCCTTTCGGAACCGGGTAACACATTCTTAAATGTGTTGATGATGTTTCGAACATATACTTCTTCGGAAAATAGCTGTTCCACCCTTTTACGGCCTAACATTCCCATTTGGCGAGCAAGGTGGGGGTTTTCAAAAAGGTAACAAATTTTTTGGGCAATCGTTTTTGGTGTTGGCGTAATAATAAACCCCGTTTGCTGATCGATAACAACCTCGCTAATTGCGCCCTGGTTTGTAGAGATAACCGGTAATGACGCGCTCATTGCTTCCAAAATTACCCAGGGCAACCCCTCCGGCTCCAGGGGAGGAAATACAAAAACATGATGTTCGGAAAATAGTTTATTTTTATCCGCTCCTGTTACCTGGCCGGTAAAATTTATATAATCAGTAAGGTTGTGTTTATTAATTATGTTATATTCCCGGGCTTCTACGGCATCATTTCTCCAGGCCCAGGCGATGGTA
>CAXHHS010000414.1:0-6441 GCA_964015645.1 uncultured bacterium | reverse complement strand
TTTGATGGTATAGATACTTTTGTTGATAAGTGGAAAATATTAAAAAAAATCTTTCTCAAATGCTAAAAATTTTAAAATACCCAAATTTACCGAAGGGTGAAATCGTAACCCGCCTTTATACGGGCCGATGGCGCTATTCATTTCGATACGGAACCCGCGATTAATATGAACATCTCCATTATCATCAACCCAGGGAACGCGAAACATAATAACTCGCTCAGGCTCAATAATTCTTTCCAAAATCTTTTTAGACCGGTATTCCGGATGCCTTTCCAATACCAATGCCAATGATTCTACAACTTCCTCTACCGCTTGATGAAATTCAGGTTCGGCTTGATTTTTTGCTTTAACGCCTGCCATAATTTCCCTGATAAAATCTTTCATATTCTTCTCCGTAAATTATGTTTAATAGTTAAATAATTTAGAAAAAACGATAAATTTCAGGTTATTCTAAATGGAAGTTTACAACAGATGAATGAAATTGAAAAGAGGTTCAAGTTTTGAAAAATTTACCTGGCCGTTAAATTGTCTTACAACCCTGACGCAAATCAAACCTAAGAAAACCAGTTTAAACTATCAAGTAATATTTTTCACGGGGGAGTTGAATTTCATTTTTATTTTTCATTGAAAAGTAGCTTCTACTTTGCAATAATGTTATTGATTTATTTACTGTGATTTTCTAATTTCGTTTTTATTGCCAATTATTAAGGAGATTTCATGGAAGGTACTATTCAACCGGGGACCGGTTCTTCTGCGACAATCGATCCGGTAATTTTCCAACTTACTCAAACAGCCATTGTGATGAGTTCCTGGCTAAAGTTTCTGGGGGTAATCGCAATCGTATCCGGCGCTGTATTGGCGTTAACGTTTGTAGGCATCATCTTCGCCTGGTTGCCAATATGGTTAGGCGTATTGTTATTCCAGGCCGGCGATAAGGCTCGTAGCGCCCAATATACCGGAAACCTGAATGCCGTTGCAGAGATGATGGATAAATTAAGAGCATACTTTGTCATTTATGCCGTGGCCATTATTGTGTCTGTCGCATTTTCCATTATGTTTGTGTTTTTTATGGCAACGTTTATCCCGGAGGTTGCCAGTAAACAGCCGGTATTTCTCGACAGCTATTGAGAAATTTTTTTGCACTCTCCAAAACATTTCTAGCCCCTCTGTTTTTTGGATTATTAAAACAATAGGGTTCAAATAGGAAATAAATTGTTCATGGATAGAATATTTTTATGTTCCACATTCGACCTAAAAATAAACGATTCACTACCATTTGATACACCAGGCGGTTCAATTGTTTTATTCCGAACAAAAAGCGGTTTTTATGCTGTAAAAAATCGCTGTCCACATGCTGGCGCTCCCTTACATGAAGGGCTGATTAATGGCGATATTTTAACATGTATTTGGCATGGCTGGAAATTCAACCTAAAAACTTCAAAGTGCCTCTCCCGGGCTAATGCGACTTTGACGCATATACCCATTCTGATCAAAGATCAAAAAATCTATTTACGAATGACATTTTAATTGGAAATTTTGGAGCGTATTATGATCACTCATCCTGATATTGAAGAATATTTACAGAAAGTGGTAACGGTTCCGATCCCCATTTTAACAGAGATGGAGCAATTCGCTCAAAAGCAAAATTTGCCGATTGTTGGGCCGCTGGTGGGGCGTTTATTGATCTCTTTAATTAAGTTTGGCCATGTTCACACTGTTTTGGAGTGCGGCAGTGGTTTTGGATATTCGGCAATGTGGATGGCACTTGCGCTTTCGGAGAATGCAAAAATTACCTGTATCGAATTGGATGATAAAAATATTCAGCAGGCAAAAAAGTTTTTTGAAAAAGCGGAATTACTTCACAAAGTAACATTTTTGAAAGGCGATGCAAATGAGATTGTTCCAGAACTTGCCACTACTTATGATTTAATTCTAAATGATATCGATAAAGGGCAGTATTCCAAAATACTTCCCCATTTGATAAAACGAGTTCGTGTCGGCGGGATGATTTTCAGCACGAACGTTTTATGGCAAGGTAAAGGAACTCAACAGACGGTAAATCCGGCTATTCGTGCCATTCAGGAATATAACGAGATGTTAATAAAAGAGGATTGTTTGTGGAATTCTTTTATACCATTGGGAGAGGGAATTGCCTTGAGTATTAAACTCCGGCGCTAAATCGGCTTCAAAAGATCTTCGACGGATTTGTTCAGAATTTTCCACGAAGCATAACATATCTCCGGGGTTACCTCTACCTGGCAAGAGGCTTCTCCCCAGGGATGGATTAAATCGCGAAATTTTCTAAGTGCCGGGTTAAAATCGCCAGGGCGTGCTTTTATCCATCCCAAATCAATTGCAACCAAAATCAACTCACTTAAACTCCAATCCTGTAACTGTTTAATTTTGCCGTCTTCTTCTTTGGGAGATTCATTTGAACGGAACGCTTCCGGGGTATTTAAAATGGTGCGGGAAAATACGAGCGCTTCTAAAATACTACCCATCAAAATAATTGCAGATAGATAGCTGCCGGCATTTTGGCAAATCTGTGTTTCTATCCAGCGGGAGGAAATTATATCATTCAAACCAGGCATTGTGTTCGTTAATTGAGAAAAATCGGGGGCAGGTATCAAAATGCCGCGAGAGCGAACCACGCCGTTTCGTAATAATTCTAGCGTTGTGCGGCAATAGGCAACCAGCCGCTGCAAACGATTATTGGTATCTGCGGAGTAGAGTGTCTCATCACTATCAAATTTATCTAACAAATATTTCGCTTCCGGCGATAACCCGGAAACAAGGGTTCTAAACTCGATAATCTTGGTATCGAGGTCGCCCGGTATCGTGTACCGTTCGAACGCATAAGTACCTTCCGGCGTTACAAAATCGTTCAACAATGTTTCTAACAATTTTTCTAAATTTTGCATCTTTAACCACAGTCTATAATTACAAGTAATGCGTCAAAATTAGAAAAAGATTTATGCTTTTGGATATGTGTTCTCACAAATTCCAAAATCTTGTTTATAAAACGGTTAGGGGGTGGGAAAAGAAATATCTCGGTAAGCATAAAAAATGCTGGTACCGGTACCCCGGCCCAGCATCTAAAAATATCTTTGAACGTTTTTTAAACTATAATGCTGCTTTCAAATTTTTACCGGCTTTAAAAGTAGGAACTCTCCGTGCAGGAACCTGGATGGTTTCGCCGGTACGGGGGTTTCTGGCTTCTCTTGCTGCGCGGTCGGCAACTTTAAAACTGCCAAAGCCCGTGATGTCTATGGATCCGCCGCCTTGCAATTCTTCCGTAACAGTATCGATAAAATTATTCAAGAAACTACTCGCGTCTTTTTGGGAGAGGCCGGATTTGGTTGCTAATGCCTGTACTAACTCACTACGATTCATTTTATACCTCCTATGGTTAGGTAAATTAACATTTATTAAGCAGGCGCACGAATATCCTAAATATTATTATGTATGTCAAGAAAAATTATGATAATTCAGGCCTGCCTGGAATAGATATATATTCATTAAGAAGCGGATGAAACACCGAAGTATTCCATCCGTTTTGCGGGGGAGAAAATTTTATAATTTTTTATCACGTTTAATATTTTGAAGAAGTTTATGAAATTTTTCATTCTTGATAATTCGATCTACAATTTCTTTGAGGACATCTTCCTGTTCATAAAATTTTTCAGCAATTCTATTTCGAATCACTTCTAACTGTTCCGGGGTAAGGGTGGATTCGAGATGAGCCAAGTTTTCTTCCTCAGTTTTTTTTGAGGTGCTCTTAATGGATTTTTTGCCCTTATCATTAATCCCGCTCATAACCTTCCCATTAGTTCAAGAGGATATTTAACCATCAAATTGTGCCGGGTAAAAACTCGGCATCGTAGATATAATAATATCGAAGACTTCAAAGCTCACTTTAGATCATTTTTAAAAATGTTTTTCATTTGAAAATAAATTTACACCATTCAAAGGATACGAGTTTTTTAATATACGCGAAACCATATATTCCAGGCGTGATTGAACGATTTCCGGCTTTTTGTATAAAATCTTGGCAATCTCGTTTATTGATAATGATTCGTAAAAATATAGTCCCATTAGCACTTTGTCATCGGGTGTAAATTGTTGTATTTGAATTTCTGCCAATTCGCTATCTAACTTTGGATAGACTCTTTTTTTATAGGGTCTCATTTGACTTCCCTATTTCATTAAAGGAACTTTTTTACCAAATTGGTTGGGAAACTGATAGTTTGTCAGATTCCAAAATAAGCTGCTTGCCCTTTTTGTTTTGATAATCGAGAATAATTGGGCTTTTAAGATTCATTGTTGCCCGGCCATTTTCACCGTTTAAATTAACGATACAAAATATTTCGAGCATGTTATCGGATGCAAATAGCCGCTTTACTAACCTGGCGGGTAATCCTTCGTAGATTCCTGAAGAAATATTAAATGGGTTTACAATTGGTAAGCCGACATTTATACCATCAATCGTAAATAGCCAGCGAAACGGCTCATAATCACTTTTATCGACAATCACAAAGCGATGGCAATTTTCAAAACCGATAATTCCATTTTCAAAATCGATAAGTGTATCTTCCGCATATTCTATTTCACCAAGTTGTGAAGTAACTAACTTCGTTGAATTTCCCGCAATTTGTGCTGTTTCTGAATTTGGGTACATAATATATCCCTTAAAATAGATTTAATATTGAAAACATCAATGTTATTTTAGGGATGGCTTCCTGCCGGATTGCATTTTGACCAAATATTTGCCAGATAATAACAATCGATAACGTGAGCGTTTGAGGTCTAAATCAAGAATTTTAAAAGAGAGATTATTTTGTTATTATGGGGGTTGGAAATTTTACTTAAGCAGAAAATGCAAATGACAAATTCTAATGAGGATGTTCAAGTAAAATATAAAGCAGGTTATCCAGGAATGCCGGATGCTTGGATAAGCCTTCGTGATCGGCAAAAATGAACAGGACATTTTCCCATTTGATTGGAGATACCAGCCTCGGCAACCACTTCTGTCCCACGCGTTCATCCATCAGCGCGCTGCTGCGGATAACCGTTTCATCCCCGGGAGCGCTTTCGATCACCGTTAACGCACCATTTTGCATATTCACACCAAGCACAGACGGGGTAGGAACAGCATCTCCGGCGATTAGATAAAGCGACAGGCTATCGGGTGGGGCAGCGGGGACATCGAGCGCTGTCGTAAACTGCTTTGCCCGTTGCAGACACTTTCGTTGGTGCTGCAACGCAATATGGCGGCGTTGCTCCGGATCCTTTACATCCGGCAGGAGCCATTGCAGCACAGGGTCTTGATCGCGATCCGCCAGTCCCCATCCGAGCTGTTCCCATAATTGTGGATTTAAAATATCGTCAATTCGTTTATCGGGATTCGTCGCATCGACGAGAACGCCGTGTCTCCCGCGGGGAAGCGTTTGATATATCGAAGGCATTGTTCCTAAAAGTGCGGGGCTGTACGCTGGCAGTGTTGAATGAATTTCCAGGCCATCGACGAGTTTCATTAGCGCAGATGTTGAGCCGGCATTAGGAGTGCCGACCAATATCGCCCGCTCTACATAACGGCTGCCTGCCCAATTGACCGGTTGAATCGGCCCATCCTCCGGCAGGTCGGCAATCCCGTAGCGAAGATAATATCTCGTGATAAGCCCACCCATAGAATGGGCGACAATATCGAATTTTACATTATAGTTAGGTAGGTTATATCGCCTTTCATATTCAGCTTGAATATATGCACGTTTCTCTAAAATGAATTCATGCAATCTGCGTGCATTTTCCACATTGTCCCTGCGCCAGTCATAATCAAACTCGAAACAGGTAAAATGGTCGTCTCCATAGTCGACAATTCCCATATTCATTTTGTGCTCATCAAGATAGCCGCCGATGCCAAGCACTCTTAGTGTTTGGGAGTAGGCTTCTTTCGTTATGGATAAAAAGCCCAACAATTTCGAGCGAAAATGTGCGATTGTACCGGTGGGTATGATGGTGTCATGGTGTTTGTCTAAAGTCGCTTCCTCGATAATCGGCAAAGCAAAGAGGGAAGCGCCGTCAGGTTTTTCCGGGTTGGCATAGTTGCCGGAAAAATCTCCCCATACCATCCGGCCGGATACTCGTTCCGCCAACCCGGAGCCGCCGATTCCCGGGATCAATATTACCGGGTTGCGGTTTACACCGCGATATTTAGCGGCCCGGTTATACAATGTCGCGAGGTCGGGTTTTTGCTCATTTGTTTCGCAACCGGCAAAAACCAATAAGGCAACAAGAAGTATTTTTGTAAGTGATTTCATCTTTCACAAAAAATGAAGCGGATGTTCCAGAAAAATTCCCAACACCAAAAACAAAGAAACGACTTTTGAATTTAAATTCAAAGCGGTTCCCGAAAATTTTTCATTTTTTCTTCACCGCAAAAGT
>CAXHHS010000413.1:0-6442 GCA_964015645.1 uncultured bacterium | reverse complement strand
GCTCTAAATGGTCAGGAAATATACCATAATAATAATGAATTTGCGCTTATGAAATAAAGATGTAACTTTTCAAAAATTATTCTCAAAGTAGATTGCTACCAGGTATAATGCTCGACACTCAGCAGAAACTACAATCAAATATCTCCAAAGTCCTGTTCATTAATTTTTCCTACATGTTTTTGGTGCTCATTCCCGTGATCGTGCCGTTTTTTCAGCAGTACGGATTATCGATGGAGCAAATCTATATTCTCCAATCCATTTTCGCGATTTCAACAGTGGTGCTGGAGGTACCTTCCGGTTATGTCGCCGATCTGCTGGGCAGAAAAAACTCTCTAATTGCCGCGGGAATTTTCAGCGGCTGCGGGATGCTTATTTTGAATTTCAGCGAATCATTCTACGGGTTTATTTTATTTGAATTGCTGACAGCTATTTCGGTGAGTTTATTTTCCGGGAGCGATGTTGCCCTCATTTATGATACCCTGGCGCAATTGAAGCATAAAAGTTTCTCCGAAAGCGCTGTGCTGGGACGGAAGATTTTCTCATCGCAGATTGGTGAAACGGCTGCTTCGCTTTTAGGCGGTGCCCTGGCGCTTTATTCGCTCAATTTACCGGCAAAAATCCACGCCATTACCGCCTGGATTCCTTTTCTGATTGCGCTAACGCTTTATGAGCCGCCGCGCAAAAAAATGGATAAGCTGCGCCATCTTGAAAACCTGCGATACATATATAATTCGCTTTTCCGAAAATCACGCCTGTTAACGCTGATAGTACTGAACTTGATGGTATATGGTGTATCAACCTTGCTGGCGGTATGGGCATTCCAGGGATATTGGAAAATGATTGATGTGCCGCTATACTATTTTGGTTACCTGTGGGCGGCGTATAATCTCATTGTCGCGATTACGGGCAAATACGCACATACGGCAGAGAGAAAATTAGGGTCAGTAGGTGTTATCATCATAATTGCGATTTTACCCATTATTGGCTACTTCGGCATGGGATATTTTGTGTTTTGGGCAGGCATTCTATTCGGTTTGGCATTTCAAGTCAGCAGAGGGCTGGGGCAGGTTATTCTTAGGGATGCCTTAAATGCCCGGGTGACAGCAGACTTTCGGGCCACTGCAAATTCCATCGCCAGTTTGGGGGTTCGTCTTTCGTTTGCATTTCTCGGTCCGCTTATGGGATTCTTAATTGATTCCGAAGGCTATTCGATTACATTTTATTGTTTTGGGGGATTTTATATTGCGGCGTTTTTTGTGTTTTGTTTGCCCTTGCTTGCTCAGCGTAAACACTTCCGGGAACTGGTTGATAACGATTAAATACAATAAATAGGCAGTATGCCAGTAAGCAGTACGCAATTTTCTCCAATTGCTCTCATGGCATAAATCCCCGTATCCCTTCCCGCACCAACCGTTCCAGGTTTGGTGTGCAATTAAAAATTATTTTTTTGAGAAACAAATGTATTTAACACCTCTTTTTTTATACAGCAAATCAAGATGTTAAAAATTGAGAGAAATGAGGGGGAAGGGATGTTGTTTCAATTTAAAATGATCTCTGGATCTACTAAATTATCATGTGAAATTTTGATCTGTCTGATTATAAGTTTTTGGGGGGCCGGATGCAGCAGCACAATGCACTCTAATAGGCCAAATGTTTCAAAAAATACTTTTCAAGAGGATTTTATTTCCACTGCCTACCTGTCGACTTCAAAACCGGAGAATTTTGACCCAATAATAAATAGAGCCTGGAGAATGAAGTCCCAGATAGACATACCATTTTCCGAGAGTGGATTTCAAGCCATTCCTCAGGAAAAAACAATAAGGATATTCCAATCTACTCATCAGGAAAATGGGCAAGTCAATAATCCGAAAACAATAAATTCAGCCAGGCAAAACATTTCGGTTTATATGATAGGGGTACGGAAGAAAGTGAATAAACAATATTCAATTAAGGGCGCACCTCCCACGGGAATTTATATTAACAAGCCAATATTTATAGCGGCATTGCTAATTGGCATTGCCACGCACTAAAACTATCTGTTTATTATTTCGTTATTTCCCAAACAATGCTGCTAATAGCAAATCCGGCATAAACAAACGTGGCTATTGTCATCATTGTTATACAGGTTTTACCGGGGCGAGCAGCTTCCGGCAGATACTTCAAATTGATATAAAGCGTGAGCGGCACATAAACCGCCATCGCAAACCCGCCCATATACGCAGCGTTGAACAGAAAACCGAGTTCCGTAATGCCAACTTTCTCCATCACATAGGTAATGATACAACCGGCTAAAATCCAAATTGCTGCGATCAGCAAATACCACCAGTTTAATTCTCGTTTTTGAGCGCCACGGATATTGGTATACACCATATCAGCAATGGAGCGCGAAACGCCGTCAACCAGCGCCAATTGGGTGCCGAACAAGGTTGCGACGCCGACTAATAAAAATATAATCCGCCCCGGCTCCCCCCAAATTTCGGAAAGAATCCGCGCTTCATCCCACACTAGCGTACCTGATGCCGGTACAATACCCCGGGGATGCAAGACAGCCAGGGCACCGATGATAAAAAGCAGAATTGTAAACGTATTCAGCAACCAGAAGAAAATCGCCTGATCCTTTTTGATATACTGCCACCAGTCGTTAAACCGTTGCTTATTGGATTCGGTCGATTCAAATCTAAACCCGGTCGCCGGAATAGTTTCGCTCCTGCCCCGCAGGGGGTTTTTTAGCTCCGGCATTTTAGCGCCCATCCCGATATTTTTATCCCGCAAATAAAATGTATAAAAAAGATTGGCCGTTCCCCCGGCCCCGGCAAAAACCAGCGCGATGAAAAAAGCCTTCACACTCATATCAGGATCGCGATAACCAATATTTACAATACCGCCAGCAAGGTCTTTCCAGGTATCGGCGGTGCTAACAACCAATGCAACAACGATTAATCCCAGGGTGACGATGACAATCAGCAATTCAATAGTTTTTTCCAACGAATTATAAACAATCTTTGGACCAAACAAAATTAACGCGACAAAGGCGAAAGTAATAACCGTCCAAAAGGTATCGGAACCATATCCGTGCGGGCCAACGAGCAATGCTTTTAGAGCCAGGCCGGATGCGCGACCCCATCCCGGCGCAATCCACCCCAGGATTGTAAATAAGATAAAGAACACTACAAATCCCTTCCAAACCCGGCTATAGCCGGTAAAAACGGTTTCGCCGGTAGCAATGGTCCAGCGGCCAACTTCCAGGTTTATCCAGAACTGTAGAAAAACACCAAATACTGCCGCCCAAACCATACTCGCGCCAAATTCCGCCACGATG
Organism: uncultured bacterium; assembly: GCA_964015645.1. Lineage (GTDB taxonomy): Bacteria > Calditrichota > Calditrichia > RBG-13-44-9 > J075 > CAXHHS01. The sequence continues at coordinate 3,123 of CAXHHS010000413.1, read as the reverse complement.
CGCGGCCAAATTATAATCTCTCCCGCACCAATCGATAGACCGACTAAAATCGCGCCCGGCCCAACGATTTTCCAAAACGGTTGTTTCTTTTCAGGAAGATCAGAAGTCTTAAATTCCGATAAGTTTTCGAATATCTTCACCGTTGTATTCCTTCCGGAGTATGTCGCTCAGTTTTCAGTTGCCATAATAAGGATTAAACCAACCGAATTTGTTATTGCTTGACAAATACACTTCTCCCTTTATATTAAAGCAGTTTGCAGAAAAATACAATACTACTATTCCGAAAGCGATGCCCGATTTAAACATGCATAACTCCCAATCCTCAAAACCTGCCCCGCGCAGGGTGCTCACCGTTTTCGATGGCATCGCAATACTTATCGGTATTACCATTGGCGCCGGGATTTATTCTACGCCACAGATTATCGCCAGCTACCTGCCGTCATTTTCTTCCATTATCATATTGTGGATACTCGCCGCTGTATTTGTTTATATCGGGGGATTGATTTATGCCGAATTGGGAAGCCTTTTCCCCCACACCGGCGGCGAGTACGTTTATTTGTATCGCGCATTTGGCCCCTTTGCCGGTTTTATGTTCGGGTGGGCACAACTGCTGATTATCCGTACCAGCCCGGCGGCAGGGCTGGCAATTGTGACAGCAAATTATTTAGAATATTTTATAGAATTGAACGACAGCGCTCATACCTTAGTCGCTCTGAGCGTCATCGTGATATTGGGGATGCTAAACTATACTGGTATCCATTTTGCGAGTATTTACCAAAAATTTTCATCACTTTTCAAGGTCGGGGGACTGATCCTGTTAGCCATCATCGGGTTAATGTTAAGCGGCGGCGGGGAAAGTTTGTTAAACACCGAAGCGGCCCCAACTCAAAATATCGGCCCCATCGGTAATTTGAGTGCAGTAATGATGATGATTGTTTTCTCTTACCTGGGGTGGGATCGGGTGGGTTATGTTGCCGGGGAGATGAAAAACCCCAAACGAGTCGTTCCGCTCAGTATGTTTTATGGTATCGCTGCGATTATCCTGCTCTACGGTTTAACGAATATTTTATACCATCACGTTTTGGGAATCGAGGGCGTTAGAGCCAGCAAAATTGTCGCATCGGATACGGCAACACAATTGATGGGGCCAATTGGTGCGGCGTTTGTTGCGCTGCTGGTTATAATCTCCGCCTCCGGAAGTATTAACGGCACGATGATGGCTGCTCCACGGGTATATTATGCCATGGCTAAAGATCGGCTGTTTTTTCGCTGGCTAGATTATATTCATCCCCGCTTCCGAACACCCTCGCGAGCAGTGCTGGCCCATTGTTTTTGGGCAGCAGTAATTTTATTGGTGCGAAAAAATTTTGAAACTATCGTCGCCGGAATGACCTTTGCCGTGCTGATTTTTTATACCTTTACCACGCTGGCGCTTTTTAAATTTCGAAGGCAAAATTTGGGAGATTCGGAAGTATATCGCGTACCGTTCTATCCCTATTTACCGGGCATTTACCTGGCCGGAATTTTGGCGTTAATTTGTACCCGGGCAATATTCGAGTGGGAAAAATCGCTGGCCGATCTCGCATTTATTGCCACCGGTTTGCCATTTGCATTATGGTGGTATCGGAAAAAGTAATACTGTATGGATTTGATCGTGTCGTGATGTTTTATTAAAAAACCCCTCTAAATCTCCCCTTGGAAAGCAGAGACTTAAAGGATATCACGTCTCGATCAAATCAAATTAGTATAATATCAGGAGTATCAAACTTCAGCTTGAAACGCAAGTATTTTGGGAAATTAGAATAGTGGAAATTTGGATATATTTCATTTACTGCGCGGTGACTTGAAGCAGAATTACATCATAATAAAGCGTATCCTGCGGGCCAAATAACCCGTTCTCCGGGTAGCTCGACCGCTTACTCAGCGAGGGCGGTACGATTAGTTTTCGGCGCTCACCAACTCTCATGCCGGTAACGGCTTCATCAACACCATCAATAACCTGCTTACCGCCCAACAAAAAACGAATAGGATGATTCATCGCCCAGGTATCTGTAATTATGGTGCCATCAGCGAGTTTGGTGGTTTCGTGAATAAGCGCCATATCCCCGGCGGCTTTCGCGATTGGGCCTGATCCAGCCTCAATGACTTCGTAAACAAGCCCTGATGCCGTCGTAATGGTTTGTGGAAGTGTCCCGGAATCACTATCAGATTCGGTAGAAGGTACACAAGCAGCACAAAAAAGTAAAACAACCAGAACAAACGCTTTGATCATTATCTTCTCCCGTTAGTAACCTGGCCCATTCAAATCAATTTTTCCTGATGGCCAATTGAAGGCAGCAGGATAAATCATAATAGTCACATCCCAAAAGGGGTTGGCATTCGGATTATCGCGATTTTGGCTATTGAAAAACGAATTGCTAACGCCCCGGCATCCCAATTTCTCGTAAAATTTTGGAACGCCGGTTTGAAATAACGAAACAGAAAATTCCCCGCGATTTATTTGCTCAAAAGCATTTTCGACAACGGCTTTACCAAAATCCTTGCCGCGTTTTTCCGGTAAAACGCAAACGCTGGCAAGCGCCATCACTTCCAGCGGGCCATTTTCGGTAAAAATCGTCCTGGGGAACGTCCTGGAATGGGCGATGGCCTTCTCCCCTTCCCAAATAACAAAATGGGTCGTTCGATTATTTAACAAATTATGGGTGTTTTCTTCCCTTCGTTTCGAAGCATCTGCGATCAATTCTGCCAGCGACTTATCCTTATTTGGCCAAATCATGTTTGTTAGTGAAACAATTGCTTTTACCTGGTCTTCGGTTAGCTCGTGATGTTTGTATTGAGAAACAACTATCATATTTCCGCATTGTTTGAAGATTATGTTAATATAAATAGCGAGAGTTATTTAGGTTCCGCTGCTTCTATTGGTGAAAATAAATCTTTATCCCATAAGCGAGTTTGGGGATGAATAAAGAGGTAATAAACCGATAAAAACATACTGTATACAATCACCAGAAGGTAAATCGTCAAGCTGGTTCGGTTCTCCGGCCACTCATTTCCCAGGAGAAGCTGGAAATAAGGGACAATTAAGACCAGGTCATATATCAGAAAACCCAATAATTGCCCGCA
>CAXHHS010000412.1:0-6465 GCA_964015645.1 uncultured bacterium | reverse complement strand
TCGTGTAATGCGCTGCTACTGTCCATTGGGACCACGCAGCCTGGCCTTAAAGCAATACAAAAAATGCGAAAAGATATTGCGCGAAGAGCTGGAAGTTGAACCGGCCCAATCTACCCGTGATTTGTACGAAGCAATCAAAAATGATCGATTAAATACGGAAAACGGTGAAAAAAATGAAAATTAAGCGAAATTTAAGTGAGATTTAAGTCATTTCTAAGGCAAATTTAACGCCGGATTAAGTTTCACGCTGTATACTTCCCTCGAACAAAATGAAAACAGAATTTCTCAAACCGGAAGTTGAGATCAAATAATTTGGCAGGATGCTTTATCAAATCGCTGGTAAAATTAAATGGAGTTACCGGCAACTATCATCATTAAAGGGAGGATTTATTATGTCTACTAAACCCCAAACCCTAAACCCAGATCATGGTCACCATGACGAACCGCATTACGACCTCATTGTTGAGGAAAAGTTTAAATTCTTTAGAATGCGCGGTAAATGCCAGGTGTGCGAAGTTGAAGAGCACCCGCATGTCGATACACCGACGGATGTCATCAGCACAGGTCAAACCTGGTCAGTAAAGCTCTGGTGGGAAACCACTGGCGCGTTAAACTGCCTGATGGCCGGTGATTGGAAATGCCAGGTATATCTGGAAAAATTCGGACAGGGCGAATATGATCCGCCGAATAGCGCCGTAACGGAGCCATTCCACTCTGCGCCGCATTCTTATCATACCGAAATCGTGTTTCCCCCGGGTAGCATGCAAGCTGGTGTGTATAAAGGCGTTGCGACGATTCAAATGTGCGGCCCCAATGGCGATCTTGGCCCCATCGTTGGCTATTGCGAATTAGGCTGGTTGCATTTTTATGATACCAAGCCTTTTAAAGGCAGCGACGATCAGTTCCTTTCCGACATCACACCTGATGGCGGAAATGGCCAGGAAAACGCCGGCGCAAGCGATAAAGGAAATTAATAAGTCCTTTTGTGCTTAACGTGCAGGATTGAGATGAGTCTGGCTATGCAAATTAGCATAGCCAGATTCGTTTATAAAAAATCAGGAGAATAAATGATGAATGATTCCCAGAAAAAAAATCGTACCCAAAACGACCGCCGGAACAAACAGCAGCTTATTAAAGCGCTGGAACATTCCGAAGAATTATTGGAAAATAATGGTCGTGACTTATCTGCCTGCCAGGATGCCCTGGAGCAAGCGCAGGACAAAATTGCTGCCCTGGGGAATCTTCAGCAGGATTTGGAAGCCAAAGAGGCCGAATTAAAACAGACTGAGCAATTGTATGTTGAAATGGTAGAAGAAGCCAATCGCTTAAAACAGGAAATCGAAAAGATCAATAAAGTAAATAATGATGTCGATGTTTCTCAATTGCAAACTTCGTTAGAAACGCAAAACGCGGAATTGAAAAAAAACAACGCAAAACTTCAAAAAACCGAGTGTGATTTAAAACGAGTTAAAGCGGAATTAACGAAAACAAAAAGCAAATTGCGAAAAGCAAATGGCCAAATATCCCAATTAAGAACAGACCTGAAAGAAACGGCAAACACAGCTTCAAATTCCAACGAAGAAGACAACCGGCTGGCCCAGGAAATGGAAGAACTCCGGGCAATACTTCAAAATAAAACAGATGAAGTAAATCAATTAAAAAAACTGCTTGAAGAAAGGTCTAACGAAGCTACAGAAACACTTTCGAATAAAGAACCGGATATAGAAAAAGCGGAATTACTACTAAAAATTGACCAGTTAGAAAAAATAGTTAGTGCGTTAGATAAAAAACTGCAAGATGCCCGTAGCACATCAACCCGGCAATTTCCGGAAGAGAAAATCACAAAAGCGGCTTTTCGAATCGATCTTTATCCTCGTCAAGATGATATTCACGGAAAAATCATACACCTGTTATCGAATGAAAAACAGGCATTTACGGGGTTAGACAAAGCGGCAATTGTCAATTTTATTTCAAATTACCTGCCGCAAGAATCGTCGCGCGAAAAACAGGAAACAGAAATTCCACCAAAACCGGAAATAAAACTTAAACGATTTCCACGATTAAAAAATCTGCAAACCGTATTGGATGTTTCCGGCGAACCCAGCAAGGTTATTTATCGCGATCAGCCATTTAATGTAAAGCTATCAATCGATTTGGCAGATGCTGCATTAAAACTAGCTGGTAAACTTTCTTATTCCGCGGAAATTTATGCCAAACCGTTATCGGGAGGAGCCACAAAGGTGTTAGGAGGGAAGGAAAACATGATTCAATCATCCGGCAATATTACATTAAAAATTTTGCCGGAGGCCCTAACACCGGGAATATATCGCTTATGGGCAGATGTTTCATTAAAAGAAAAAGAAAGCAATTTAACGTTTCCGGTAACGCCTTTGCCGGAAATTAACATTATGCAAGTTAACTAACACAAAGGTAAAAGGGTAAAGGATCAAGGATTAAAATTCCAGTTAAGTTTAACACTGAAGGCAATAATCGTTTAATTCGCAGATATTTATCCTTAGCCCTTTTCACTTAATCCTTTATTCATTTGGGAGGAATGTAAAATGGAAAACAGAACATTTGACGGAACCGGCAATAACCCGCTACATCCTGAATGGGGAACTGTCGGCCAGCAGCTAATTCGAAAAACGACCCCGGAATATAGCGACGGCCTTTCCGAATTGGCCGGAAAAAATCGCTGTAACCCCCGGGTAATCAGTAACGTGCTATGCAGCCAGGGAGATCGGAAAATTCCCAGCCGCAATAATTTAACAAACTATGTTTGGGCCTGGGGCCAATTTCTCGATCACGAGATCGATTTAACCGGCCCGGCAGATCCGGCAGAGGCCGCGGATATTTCTACACCTTACAACGATCCGGAAATTGCCAATGGGCGCATCCCGTTTAGCCGCTCTATTTACGATACCAATACCGGGGAAGAAAATCCCCGCCAGCAAATTAACCAGATTTCCGCTTATATTGATGCTACAAACGTCTACGGCTTTAATGCCACCCGGGCTTTCGCATTGCGGGAATTTGATGGAACCGGAAAACTGAAAACCAGTGCCGGAAACCTATTGCCGTTCAATGATGGCGGCTTTTTGAATGCCGGCCCGCCCTCTCCAAAAGCCTTTTTGGCAGGCGATATTCGGGCAAACGAACATGGTGTGTTAACATCCTTGCATACGCTTTTTTTAAGAGAGCATAATTATCAGTGCGACCAAATCATGAAAGAATATCCCCACTGGCGAGGGCATGATGAAAAAATTTACCAGCGTGCTCGTAAAATCGTCGGCGCATTAATGCAAGTAGTTACCTATGGCGAATTTCTAACGGCACTGTTCGGCGACAATCCGCTTTCGCAATATACCGGCTATATGCCAACGGTAAATGCCGGAATCAGCAATGTCTTTTCAACAGCGTCTTATCGTGTTGGCCATAGCATGCTTTCGGAAAATATTAAGCTAATCGATGATTATAAAAAGACCACCGAAATTGCTTTGCGAGACGCTTTTTTTACCCCCGAGTTGGTAATAGAAAACGGAATTGAACCGTTTTTACGTGGATTGGCAGTCGACCGAATGCAAGAGATTGATACACGGATTATAGAAAGCGTTCGCAGCTTCCTGTTTTTCCGTTCGGATCGGAGCGAAAGCAATCGACAACTTCTTGATTTAGCTGCTTTAAATATTCAACGCGGGCGCGATCATGGTCTGGCGAATTATAACCAGGCGCGAGAAGATTTCGGGCTGGCGCGTTTAAACAGCTTTGCGGAAATCACCTCAAATGTCGAGCTTCAATCCCAATTGCAGAGCGTCTATGGCGATGTGAATAACATTGATGTTTGGATTGGCGGCCTGGCAGAAGATCATCTTCCGGCTGTAGATCCGGAGAAAAATAAAAATGCCAGTGTCGGGGAATTAATTTTTACCGTACTGAAAGATCAATTCGAACGATTGAGAGACGGCGATCGTTTCTGGTACGAAAATGATCCGGACCTGGTTTACGATATCCCGACATTAAAAAGCACGAAGTTATCCGACATTATCCGGCGAAACACGAATATTGGCGACGACATCCCGGATGACGTATTTCGAATTTCAGAAGTACCGGATGACGGTTGCGATCATGAACGCCCGGTCAAAAAAAGAAAACGAGTAGCACCGGCGAAGGTTTAATGGAAAAATAGAATGTTGGAAGAATGGTTTTCCATTCTTCCAACATTCCAAAACCTCATTTAAGGGGTAGCTAAAAAGTTTAGGATGCAAAAACTTTAGACTCGTAGCATTTTACCGAGGTTAGTTTTGATTGGTAAACGCATACAATGCACCGGGCGGAACATGCTCGCCACGGTGGAGGTGCAGGGTGGAATTGTTGACTTTCATTTTTCCGGTACGCCAATTGAAACGCCGTTCATAGTCGATACACTGTTTGCAAGTAAAAATAATCCAATCGCCTTCCTGGCGAGATTCGCATGAGTGTTTTTCAACTTCGTAAGGGTTGGGCAAATCGAACTGCTTCATCAAAATCTCCTTTGGTTAGTATTAGTTTTTACCCATCAATTTTTCCCCTTTACTCCTCACAATACATGATGATAATGATATTGAATTCATATCAAATCAGCAATCCCTTTTGAAAAAATCCTTTAAACTGATAACTTCTATCGTCTAAATTTTCTTGATATTTAGCAATTATCAAAATCACTTTACAATTGTGGAAAAGGTAACATGTATATTTTATTGATACTTACAGCAGTAATTTTTACCTCTGTATTTTTAACGATTACGGCGGAATACAGCAACCGGCGCCTGTTGGTTTATATTTTCAAGCCGCTTACAACCTCACTCATTATTCTTGTTGCGTTCGGATTTTCTGAGAACATCGATCCGTTTTATCAATCAATGATTGTACTGGGACTTTGTTTTTCCCTTGCCGGCGATGTTTTTTTGATGCTGCCATCCGATAGATTTATTCCCGGCCTGGTTAGCTTTTTGATTGCTCACTTGTTTTACATTGCCGCCTTTTCTATCGGAATCGAACCGGTAAATTCGATTTGGCTGCCAGCTGTTTTTATGATCTATGCAATTGTTCTTTTGCAGGTATTAGCGCCTCATTTGGGAAGAATGAAATTTCCGGTATTAGTTTATGCGACGATTATTGCAATAATGGGGTGGCAAGCCGTAGAAAGATGGCTTCAGATTGCTGAAACCGGCGCACTGTTGGCGATGCTAGGGGCGGTATCCTTTATTGTTTCCGATTCCGCATTGGCCTATGATCGATTTGTGCGAAAATTTAAAAGTGCTCGCGCAATGGTTCTCATTACTTATTTTTTGGCCCAGTGGTTAATTGCGCTATCTGCCTAAATCTTCCTATTTGAGAAATTCTCTCACTTCGTTATATTCATTCCGCAAAAACCGGCACTTGCGGTTAAATAGACATCATGCAAAAAAAGATTGCTTGATGCCCGCTGTTTATTACTTACTCAATTTCTACTTTTTACTGATCGGAGGAGATCACGATGGCGAAAGGAAGAAAAAAACAATCCCAGGGGCGAAAATATTTTCGCTTGCTACTTTTTATCATCCTGGTAATTATTGCAATTTATCTTTTTAAAACCGGCCAACTAAAATTCGCGGATTTCGGCTACCCGGAACTCGATGAAATATTTGCAACGAACAAACCGTCATCGACGACAACCACTGTTGTTGGTGTTCCCCAGGGGCATCCCGGGTTTCCATCAAATCCCTCAAACTGCAACATTATCCAGCATACTCACTACGCGCTTTGCTATAATGAACGCTATGAACAACCGAATTGGGTGATGTACCGACTAACAGAAAACCAATTAACCGGTGAGCGTGTAGAACGCAGCGATGACTTCCGTTCCGATCCGAAAGTGTCTACCGGTTCCGCTGCGTTGGATGACTATCGTGGCTCCGGTTACGACCGCGGGCACTTGCTCCCAGCAGCAGATATGCGCTTTTCGGAAGCTGCCATGTCGGAAACGTTTTTTATGAGCAATATGAGCCCCCAGGCGCCTCGTTTTAACCGCGGAATCTGGAAAAAACTGGAAGAACAAGTCCGCGATTGGGCATTCGATAACGACGAACTTTACGTGGTAACCGGGCCGGTATTGCAAGGCGATTTACCGACCATTGGAGAAAATGCCGTTGCCGTTCCGCAATATTATTACAAAGTGATCCTGGATTTAAAAGAGCCCCAGGTAAAAGGCATCGGTTTTATTATGGAAAATAAAAAGCTAAGAGGCTCGCTCGCCCACTACGCCGTCTCCATCGATAAAGTGGAAGATTTTACCGGCCTGGATTTTTTCCCCACCCTGCCGGATGATTTGGAGGAAAATATTGAGAGGGCGATGGTTGTTGCGGAGTGGTTAGTGAAGTGAGGAAAGGAGTTGTTCTGTCTCTTATACACATCTGACGCTGCCGACGAGCTTCGTGGTGTAGATCT
>CAXHHS010000411.1:0-6481 GCA_964015645.1 uncultured bacterium | reverse complement strand
CTGCAATTCGGGATCGGTGGCTTCTTCCCGGGCAATTTTGAAAGCGTCGATGAAAAAAATACGAATATCGTTTTCAATGATCGTTTTTTGATGATGCTCGGGAATTTCCGCCCAGACTTTTTCCGGCGAACTATGGTCGCTTTGGATAATAAAAACGCCGCCTTTTTTTAAGCCCGCCAACGCATTGGTGTGTTTAAATACATTGGGATCGGGCGATAGCACCACATCGACGTAGTGATATTCACAGTTGATGCGAATCGGCTCCGGCGCAGCGGAAAGGTAAAACGTGGTGGGCTGGCCTTTTTTCTCCGAGCCGTACTTGGGATTGGCTTTGATGTGATAGCCGAGGAGATCGAATAGCGTCATCGCCAGGTTTTTCCCGGTGGTGATCATTCCCCAACCACCCACGGAGTGAAAGCGGATGGTGATACTGTCTTTGGGCATCAAATTGGGATTTTCGCTGCCGCGCACCGCCAATTCCTTAACATGCGGGTAAGATTCCTCGATGGTTTGCTGGTAAATTTCCTGCTTCGGCGTCATGGCAGTTTTTCGAATAAAATCGACGCTGAGGTAGAACATCTTCTTCTGTTTGCCGTCAGGCAGCATGTTCTCCACCGCGCCGATAATGCCTTCCGGCTGCAAATCGCGGCTGCCGAGGCCAAAGGAACCGGAATACAGTTTTGGGGCATCGGCGGTAGATTTGTAGGTTTCCAATTCCGGGTACGGCACAGTTTTGTCTTTCGATTGGCCGTTTTCGATGCACCGGGAAACGGTGGCGCGAATTTCCCGCATCAAGGGTAAGTCCACTGCCAGCGGCTGGTCGAGGCGTTCCAGGACGGCCACGCCTTTTTTGCCTTTCAGGATTTTTCCCACTAAATCGCCGGGGAAGGGGCGGAACATCACCATGTTCACCACGCCGATTTTAAGGCCGCGGGTTTCCCGGAGGTAATCGGCAACCGCTTCCGCGCTGGGAATAACGCTGCCCTGGCCGAGGATGAGATAATCTGCGTCTTCCACCCGGTAGGTCATTACGCGCTGATATTCGCGCCCGGTGAGTTGGTAAAAATCTTTCATACATTGATCGGTCATTTCCCGGATATGGTCGAAGAAAAACGGTCGCTGTGCGGCCACGCTTTGCATGTAGGAATCCTGGTTTTGCACGATGCCGGCCATTACCGGGTTATCCACGTCCCAAAGTTCGGGGATACGGCGACGTTTGGGCCCGAAAATGATGTGCTGTGCCGCGGTTGGCGTATCGATTAAATCATCCGGGCGGCCAAGAAATTTCTCTATCAACTCTCGCTCCGGTATCATTAATGATTCGATCAGGTGAGTGGTAAGAAAGCCATCCTGGGCAACGATGCCCGGCGTTAACGACAGTTCGGCAATTCTGTGCGCCATGATGTTCAGATCTGCTACTTGCTGGGCATTTTTGGCGAACACCTGGAAAAAACCGGTGTCATCCACGCAGTGGTAATCATCGTGCCCGGCGTGAACGTTGAGGGTAGCTTTGGTCATGGCCCGTGCGCCGATGTTCAGCACGTAGGTCAGCCGTTTGCCGACCGCCGCGTAGAGCGATTCGTGCATGTAAGCGATTCCCTGGCCGGAGGAAAAATTTGCCGCTCGCAAACCGGTCATCGACAGCCCGGCGGTAACGGCAGCGGCAGCGTGTTCGCCTTCCGGCTCAATAAAAATCAGTGGCCGGCCGGAAATATTGATATGGCCTTTGGCGGTTTCTTCTGCCCAATATTCGCCCATCTGTGTAGAAGGTGTGATGGGATAAGCGCCCGCAGCATCGGTCGATTCTCGCTCGCACATAATTGCCGCGGTATTGCCATCCATAGCAGCCCGTTTTCCCGGAAATTTGAACGTCTTTTTATCTTTGTCTTTTGCCATGATGCCCATCCTGATTTTTAGATTTGATTCATGTTTTTTATAGTTCTGATAAATTTCTCAATGTTGATCTAAAAGTTTCGGTCGTCCCTCCGGGACTATTGGTTTAGAAAACCGGTACATTTCCCCACCAATGAATTGGTGGGCTATTTTCATCCCATCCCTCCGGGATTTTGGCTGCGGTTTTAAAGCTAGTTCCGTTAGGAACGTCCGAGAATAGCCCAGAAATTCATTTCTGGGAAAGGAACCATCAACAACGAACCCCAATCCCGTAGGGGCGATAGAAATTATCTGAACGGCTAAACCTCAGCCTCGGCCTTCTCCTCAGCCTTCCGTTTACGTCGCTCCCGGCCGCACTGTGCCTTTACGAATAACCTTTTTGCTCTCCCGTCCTTTCAGCGACCCCTGGTCTTTATCCAGCCAAACGATGGCGCCGGTGGGGCAGCGTTCTATTGGTACACGGGTGTTATGGTTTTGACTGTAGTCTACCACCGGAAGATTGCCTTGCATGGTGATTAAGTCGCCGGGGGCGTCCAATGCGCAGCGAGCGCAGGCGGTGCAGGCAACTTCGCAATCTTCTAAAATTTCATCGCCAAATTCCTGGTTTTTGCAGGCCACCCACAAGCGATGGCTGGCGGGATGGAGAGAGAATAAATCTTTCGGGCAAACTTCCACGCAATCGTTGCAGGCGGTACAATTGTCTTCATCCACTACCGGGAGCGAAAATGCGTTCATGGAAATTGCGTTGAAGTCGCAAACCGCTTCGCAATCGCCCAGGCCCAGGCAGCCCCAAAAGCAGCCTTTGCCGCCGCCGGTAACCACCGCTGCTGCCCGGCAGGTGTTTAGACCGGCATATTTTGCGCGATTGCGGGCAACGTTAATTCCCCCGGCGCAGGCGAGGCGTGCGACAATCTTTTCCTGCGAACCGACATCAACTCCCAAAAAACGGGCAATCTCCACACGGCCTTCTTCTGAACTGACGGTGCATTTCCCCGGCAGCGATTCTCCGCTGACCAGTGCTTCCGCAAATGGGCGGCAACCGGGGTAGCCGCAAGCGCCGCAATTTGCGTGGGGCAGCATCTCTTCCACGATGTCAATACGGGGATCTTCTTGAACGAACAATTTTTTATTAGCAAAAATTAACAATGCAGCAAGAATAATAGTCAATCCACCGAGAGCTGCAATTGCTGTTAGCGTAATCATGGGAAGAACTCCAGAACACAGAAAGTGGTTTTGTGTTCAAGTTAAATATTACGAAAACACACGAACACTTTTTAACTATTTTTATAAATTTTCGATGGCTGCCTTCAAACGTTTTTGCACTTCAGTTGCAATCTTTCCTAATTGAGGATTTTCGATGGATTGCATAGAAGCAACCGGGTCAACTGCGGCAACTTCGACAAGATTTTCCTTCGTTTCTCTAACGATAACATTACAAGGTAACATGGTTCCGATTTTTTCTTCGAATAACAGTGCCCTGTGGGCAAAATGAGGATTGCAGGCGCCTAAAATTTTATAATTGTAAAAATCGACGTCGAGTTTTTTCTTTAGGGTCGTTTTGACATCGATTTCCATTAAGACACCGAAGCCTTGTTCCTTTAAGGCATTTGTGGCTCGCTCAATTGCTTTGTCGAACGATATATCTAATTTACGGGAAAAGTAGTAGCTCATTTTACTCCTCATATTGTGTTCAAGTATTCCGGTGGTCATGTATTTGAGTAACTTGAACACAGGAATACTTGAATACTTTTGTCAACTTTTGTTGATGGTTAATACCGGGCAATGCGCCAGGCGAACCACGCAGTTGGTATTGCTGCCAATTTGCAAATAATCCAGCCCGGATTTTTCGCCGGTTGCCATAATGATCAAATCATGCTTGTTTTGATTTGCATAGTCTACAATCTCTTCCGGGATTTTACCTTCCTTTACGTGTAAATCTATATTTTCCAACCGGTTATCAATAAAAGTACTCAGGTGATTTTGAATGCGCTCTTCCACTTGTGGAGTTGTTTGTTTTTTCGAATTCGAATCGCCATTTGCATAGGCGCGTTTTTTGTCGACCACATGTAGAAATTCGACGTCGGATTTAAAGATTTTACCTAATGACAGGGCAAGTTTGCTGGCATCGCGCGCGACATTTGAAAAATCGACCGGTATCAGAATTCGGTTGATAGCAAATTCCTCCACCGAATGATGAAGCGTGAAAACGGGAATAGAAGATGCATGAATCACTTTTTCTGCTACACTTCCGAGGTTCCATTTAATTAAGCCGCTGCCGCTTCGGGAACCCATTACCACCAAATCGTATTTGCCGGTATTTATAAAATCCAGAATGGAATCACCAGCAGAAAATCCTCTTGTTATAATGGCTTCAACCGGGATTTCTTTCGCCGTCGCTTTTAGAACGTATTCCTTAAGAAGTTCATTTTTGTTTCTTTCAATTTTTTTTACAATCCGCTCATAATCCATTAAATCCATTTCTTCATCGCTGCCGACTTCCGAAGAAAGGATGGTGTGTAATAATGTTAAATTCGCAGCAAATTTGTCTGCCAAAAATTCGGCATATTCAAATGCCTGCTCGGCGCTTGCACTAAAATCCAGCGGTACCAGAATATTTTTAATGTTCATCACTACATCTCCCGGTTGTAAAATTAGCTCGTTTATAAATTCTGATGGTAACAGGAGATTCTTTCAACGTGATTCGTATTACGTAATTTAAAGCTCCGGTTTACGAAATACGCAACGTGCATCACGTCCAAAATCCTACTGTTTTATCCAACTATAACATTTATCCTTTATATCGGTCCTGTTACTCTGCATATGTTTATCGGCTTTGGTGGGAATAAACGCTTCCATCTGATTAAAGCGATTATTCGCTGAAACCGCAACATTCGGGTCACGCGCAGCAGCTTTTTGGTATTCTTTCCGCGCTAATTCAAATACGAGTTTGTCGTCATACGAATATCCTTTTTGCCCCCGGTTTGCCGAGCAAAAAGAGACCGAATTCTCGTAAATTTCGCCCATCACCATGTAGGAATAGCCGTAATTCCTATCGATTCTCTGTGCTCTACGAATGTAAGATTGAGCAGTAGGGAAATCGTTGAGCCGGGCATATACGGAAGCAATTGCGCAATAGACATTCGGTTTATCGGTGGCAAACTCCAGGATGCTTTTGTATGACTTTATCGCTTGGGTAGGCTGGGTAAGTCCTTCATAGGCATTACCGATGTACATCCGCGCTTCAATATTTTGTGGATTCTGAACTAAAACGGCATTAAATGCGCGTAAGGCTTTTTTGTATTGGCCGGTTTCCATAGCGGTAATACCGAGACTGCGGGCATTGCGGATATTGGTGGTATCTTTTTGAAACGCCGCTTCTTTTGCCTTCATTGGATCCATGCCAAAATATTCGGTTAGTTGTACTAAGAAGGTGGCAGCTTCTACATCGTTGGGGTCGAGGTCGGTTACTTTTATTTGTGCAGCAATTGCCTTTTCATCATCTTCCTGAAAATACAATTTGGCCAGTGCTGCCCAGTAATTTTTTAGAGAGGTAGAATCCTGGGAATTGTTTTCTGTTAATGCTTCGTAATGTGGAATGGCACATTTCCCACGGCCCAAGGTATTATGAATTCGCGCGGCATGATAGTGCAGCGTGGCATATTTAGGGTACTTTTTCAGCCCGCGATAAACAACAATTAAAGTGCTATCCACCTCGTTTAGTTTGGTGTAGCATTCTGCTAACCTGGCGTAGGTCGCTTTAAACCGCCCGGTTTGATCGTTAATAACAACTTTCCAAAAGTGTTTAACGGCAGTTTTATAGTGCTTAATTTTTTTACCGTATTTGGCTTTGGTGTAATAATCTCGCCCATAATCGTACCATAAATTTATCTGGTTTTCGCTAACATTATCCATTTTAAAGCGGTCATAGATAGTTGTCAAACTTTCCGGTATACATTGAGCTTCAGCCTCCATTTCTTCATCTTCGAAGTCTTCATCCTGGCTAAATACTGGCGGGAAATATACCAAGATTGCCAATAGTAAGGCGATTGGGGTGAGCCAGTTTAAATTTGAAATGCGTTTCATTTGTTTTGCTCCTTCCAGCGGGGCAGCCGTTTTACCCGGCATACCCTCATTTCTCTAAATGCAAAAATCATTGTGGCTCGAAATAATGGTGCGTCGAAACCTGCATCAATCATATTTCTCGTTAACATAGGAGCTTCCATTTTTCATCAAATTAGCTTGAATTTTCAATTGAACATAGCTGGAAACCCGGAAGCCGCCCTGCTCGATTAAATCGGTCCATTTTAAGCCGAATTTATAGCGGTCAATTTTGCCGGTAGCAGTAAAGGAGATAAAATCACTTTCTGAGGCTTTGGCAAATTCGCTGGTGCAAGTTGCATCAAATTCAACCGTTCTCGTTACACCTTTAATGGTGATGTCGCCGGTTATTTTATAGGATTTCTCACCGGTTTTAATGAACTCTTTACTTTTGAAAGTGATTGCCGGAAATTTCTCAGCGTCAAAAAAATCTTCCGATTTTAAATGGCCGTCTCTGCCATCGTTATCTGTATCGACACTGTTTACCTTG
>CAXHHS010000410.1:0-6517 GCA_964015645.1 uncultured bacterium | reverse complement strand
ATCCATCAATTGGTAGCACCCGAATGAAGTTTTTGATGATTGGTATTGTTAAAGCGTATCAAACGCTAATTTCCCCTCTTTTTCCACCAACCTGTCGATTTTATCCTTCATGTTCCCAATATGCGATTGAGGCGATTTCTTCACATGGCGCACTTCGCGGAGGCTGGCTGGCAATTAAACGTATTGCCAAATGCCATCCGTTTCATGCCGGTGGATTTGACCCGGTTCCGACTAAAACGAACAATAAGGATTTAAAGAATGGATAAACAAGCATTTATTGGCATTTTCCTGATTATGATCGTAACGCTGATCTGGATGTTTACGATGGAGCCGCAACGCCCGCCGCAGACAACTCCCTTTAGCGATTCTACCTATGTAGAAAGAACATTGCCACAGAATGATTCTACTGCCACTGCACCTGTGGAAACTGCTCAACCTGTGGAGCCTCCTGTGCTTTCGGAAAGGCCGTCGGAAGAGTTCTCATCAACACCTCAAGAGGGAATAGCATCGGATACTCTCGAAACGGTTATTCACATCGAGAATCAATTTGTTCGGGCGACGGTATCTAACCAACATGGAGGGCGCCTAACTCATTGGGAATTAAAGAAATACGACTATTTTTTTGGCGGCCAGGTTGATCTTGTCGCTGGTCATGGCGTCCCGAACGTTGAGCAACGCGGGTTAAATGTCGAATTTGTGGGAAAGAATGGCAATGTTCGTCTGACAGATTATAGCCTCTCAACAGAGTTGGCAAATGATGCCTCCATTTTCCTTGATGAAAACAACCCAACAACGGAGTTGGAGTTCTATCTTCCAATCGAAAGTGGCAGGATTGTTAAAAAATATATCTTCAGTCACGATAAATATTCAGTTGATGTCTTAATTGGTTTCGAAAATCTGGACGGCTTTATCGCTAAACCCTGGTACACGCTAAAATGGGAAAACGGACTGCCGTCATCAGAAGATAACATCCAGGAAGACTTTGATTACGCCCGCTCTTACATCCATCTTGGTGGGGAATTGGAAGACCTCGATGTATCTGATGGGGAAGACGAAAAACTGGAAAAAAGCGGTAAGATTGATTGGGTTGGCGTTCGCTCCAAATATTTTTTATCAGCAATCGTGCCGCATGAAAAAGACGACCTGAGCGCAACCTTATCCGGAATTGGTTACGAAAAGAATGATGCCGTTATCAAAATTTATAATGCAGCACTGGGAATTAATATTCCACCCGCCTCATCTGCCTCACACTACAACGCATTTACGCTCTATTTAGGACCTTTAACAATTAATGACCTGGAACCGTACGATGTCGGCCTGGAAAACCTGGTGATGAGCAGCAGCAGTTACGAAAACTTTTTTCGCCCCATCAGCCGCTGGATTGTGCTGCCATCCTTTACGTTTCTCCATAATTATATCCCGAATTATGGTTGGGTCATTATCGTTTTCTCGATTCTTGTTAAGATACTTTTACACCCGTTAACGAAAAAAAGCTACCAATCCATGGGCGCAATGCAAACGTTGCAACCCAAAATGACTGAGCTGCGTGAGAAATATAAAAACGAACCGCAGCGCTTAAACAAAGAAATGATGAAGCTCTACAAAGAAGAGGGTATCAATCCCCTTGGGGGATGCCTTCCAATGCTTTTGCAAATGCCGCTGCTATTTGCATTGTTTATTGTGTTTCGCTCTACGATACAATTACGCGGAGAACCGTTTATTGCTTGGATCACAGACCTTTCTCGCCCGGATACTCTATCGCTCGGATTTACCATTCCATTCCTGGGCGATTCAATTCACATTTTGCCGTTTCTGATGGGCGCAACGATGATTTGGCAATCCAAAATGACGATAACAGATCCAAAACAGAAACCGATGATGATGATCATGCCGGTCTTTTTAACGTTTATATTTTATTCTTTCCCATCCGGATTAAACCTTTATTATGCGGTCTTTAACCTGCTCAGTATGTTCCAAACCAGGATGATCAAAAAAAAGGCGCCGGATGAGGGGACAAAAACAAATCATAAACCAACAAAACCGGCAAAGCCAGCAGCAAAAACGAAAAGTACCAAAAAGCCTTCTTTGTCAGAAACCATCGCGCAAATGTCGCAAGCGCAAAAATCAAAGAAGAAAAAGAAACGTAATCGTTAAAATAAAAGGCGGTGCTCCAAAATGGTTGTTGCACGCTCTGAAAACTTATGTAACAATCGTTCTGTAAACGCCAACAATTAAAGTGCGACAGCACAAATAAAAATACATGAAATTTTTACCGGAAGACGACACCATTGTGGCGCTATCCTCCCCGTTGGGAAATGGCGCCATTGCTGTTATTAGGGTTAGCGGAAAACAATGTCTGGAAGTGGTTAACCCGTTGCTGAAGCGCAAGATAAACCTCTCAGAAGCTCGTAAAGCGTTTTTTAATGAGATGTTTGAGCCTGCATCTAATAACAGTATCGATCAGGTTGTTACAACCTATTTCAAATCCCCCAACTCCTATTCCGGGGAAGATATTGTCGAGATTGGCTGTCACTGCAATACGCTGATCATCAACAAAATTATTGATGAATGTGTACAGCAAGGCGCGCGGGTTGCCGAACCGGGTGAGTTTACATTCCGGGCATTTATGAATGGGAAGATGGATTTATCGCAGGCAGAAGCCGTGGCCGGGATTATAAATGCGCGGTCACGCCAAAGCCTAACGCAGTCGATGCGCCATTTGGAAGGCCGTTTATCGGAGCGAATCCATCAAATTAAAAATGACATTCTTAGCAACCTTGCACTGTTGGAAATCAATTTAGATTTTTCCGATGAAGAAATCGAAGTACTGCCAATTGCCGAAATGGCAGTTAAAATCGAAAACACAATCAGCAATATCGAATCTTTTTTAAAAACGTATGATTATGGCCGGCTGCTTCAGGAGGGGATCAAGTTGATCATCCTCGGTAAGCCAAATGTCGGTAAATCCAGTTTGTTGAATTGCCTTTTGGAGAAGGATCGCGCCATTGTCAGCGAGATTCCCGGCACTACCCGGGATTACATCGAAGCCAGCATGGAAGTCGACGGCCTTGCAGTTCAAGCAGTTGATACCGCTGGAATTCGCTACACGGAAGACGCGGTCGAGGCAATTGGTGTGGAACGCGCACGGGAACAAATTCAAACTGCTGACATCGCTTTATGCGTATTTGAAGGCAATAAGCCGTTAGACAGCGATGATGAAGTGTTAATAAATATTATTCGCGAGAATACGAGAACTGTCAATTTTGTAGCGGTGTTGAACAAATCGGATTTATCGATTCTGGAATGCACAAATACTGCTTTAAACAAACTTAAAATCCCCTCAGTTGAGATTTCAGCAAAAGAGGGGCATGGTATTGGCGATTTAAAAAAGACAATCAAAGAGCAACTTTTGGCAGGGCAAGGAATGGAATCCGAGGAAATCGTCGTTACAAACGCCCGGCATAAGACGGCTTTAGAGAGAACAATTTCCTCATTGCAAAATGCGCTGGGAGCCATTAAACTACAAGCAACCGAGGAGATGATAGCGGTTGATATTCGTCTTGCGCTGGATCATCTCGGGGAAATCACCGGCGAAACAACCTCGGAAGATGTTGTGAATCATATCTTCGCTAACTTTTGTATTGGCAAGTAACACGTTTCACGTGAAACGCATGGAGTAACATTATGGACAAATATGATGTCATCATCGCCGGTGGCGGGCACGCCGGAATTGAAGCGGCGCTTACTGCCGCCAGGCTCGGCCTAAAGACCGGGCTGGTAACATTAAAAAAGGAAACGATTGGCAAAATGTCCTGCAATCCCGCAATCGGCGGATTGGCGAAGGGGCATCTTGTGCGAGAAATAGACGCCCTCGGTGGCGAAATGGCAAAAATTATTGATGCTGCTGGTATTCATTTTAAAATGCTCAATCGCTCCAAAGGGCCGGCGGTATGGTCGCCTCGCGCCCAGGCAGATCGCGATCTGTATATGAAAGAAGCGCAACGGCGCGTTTTTTTTCAAGAAAATCTGACAATCATCGCCGGGTCGATAACTGGTTTAAAAACAGCGGCCAATAAAGTTGAAGCCGCGATTTTGGAAGATGGCAGCAAAATTCCCTGCCGGTCTTTGATTCTAACTTGTGGAACATTTCTGAACGGCTGCATTCATATCGGCTTAAACAATTTTGACAGCGGGCGCGCCGGTGAGCAAGCAATTAAAGGGCTAACGGAAAACCTGGTGGATTTAGGCTTTAAAACCGGGCGGCTAAAAACCGGTACGCCGCCGCGCGTTCATATCGATAGCATCGATTTTAGCAAAACGGAGATACAGCCGCCCGATGATCCGCCAATCCCGTTTTCTTTCGATACGGAAAAGATTGAGCGAGAGCAGATAAATTGCTACATCGCTTATACCAATGCCGCCACACACGAATATTTGCGCAGCGGCCTGGATCGCTCTCCGATGTATACCGGCAAAATTAAAGCCCTGGGGCCGCGTTACTGCCCTTCTATTGAGGATAAAATCGTACGTTTTGCCGATAAAGAAAAACATCAGCTTTTTCTGGAGCCAGAGGGATTCAATAACCCGGAAGTTTACGTGAACGGCTTTTCCACCAGCTTACCGGCAGATGTGCAAGAAAAAGCCGTGCGCACCGTTCCGGGAATGGAGAATGCAAACATCATTCGCCTGGGGTATGCGGTTGAATACGACTTCTTTCCTTCCTATCAGGTTCATCCGACGCTGGAAACGAAAGCTGTTGAAGGTCTTTATCTCGCCGGCCAAATCAATGGCACATCCGGTTACGAGGAAGCCGCTGCCCAGGGGTTGATAGCAGGGATCAATACTGCAATGAAGTTGCTGGGTAAATCGCCGGTCATCTTGGATCGCTCCCAGGCATACATCGGTGTATTAATTGACGACTTAATTAACAAAACGATTTTAGAGCCATATCGCATGTTTACCTCGCGAGCAGAATTCCGCTTGTTGCTGCGGCACGACAACGCTGATCTACGTTTACGAGAAATTGGGCACAAAATCGGCCTCGTTTCAAATGGAAAATATGAAGAAATTCAGCGCCGAAAAGCAGCAATTGCAGCGTTAAATGAAAGTGTTTCCTCTACTTCTGTCTTGCCGGAGGTTTTCAATGTCTATGCTCGGGAATTAGGTAGTTCGGAAATTGATCAATCAATACCGTTGCGGCAGCTTATCCGCCGCCCGGAAGTAAAGCTCGAAAAATTACTCTGCGCGCTCCCCGCTTCTAACGGAAATGGATATTCCGAAGCAACCATCACTGAGGTTGAGTTCAATTATAAATATGACGGCTTCTTGAAACGGCAACAAGATTTGGTGGAAAAGTTTAAACGAATGGAAAACACCGGTATCCCGGAATGGATCGACTACAATACGCTTTCTTCTCTTTCCACTGAAAGCCGCGAGAAACTAAACCAAATTCGCCCAAGATCGATTGGGCAAGCTGCGCTTATTTCCGGGGTACGGCAAAGTGATGTAGCGATATTGATGGTTTATGTGGAAAAGATGCATCGACAACGCTCTACCGTTTCACGTGAAACGGTTCTTTAAGTGATTTTTAAAACTGTTTTGTCGTTTTGGGCATTTAAGTTCATCGTTTCACGTGAAACGATGAACTTGATTTTGTAGCTTCATTTTTTCTAAAAACATCTCTAAACTTGATTCACCCTTCCTCTTTTATAACTCGCCAAATTGAATCTGTAAAATATCTTTTTGAATCATATAACTGCGTTTCAATCCGATACCCGGTTTCATGCGCCAGGTCTTTAATGTCGGATTCTAAAAATTTGTAGGAATACTCCGTGTGAATTGGCTCCCAGGCATCGAAGGAAAAAGATTGCCCAATCTGTTCAATAAAAACCGATTGCGGCTCAAGGCTCACCAGGTAGCTTTCGATTGCACCGGAAAACACGTTGTAGCTGGCAAAAAAACGAAATTTACTGCGATTAAAATCGCCGCCCAATTCCCGGTTAATACGATCCAGTAAATTGAGATTGAATTCCGCAGTAACTCCCTGGGAATCATTATATGCCTTCAACATCAGATCGATATCTTTTTTTAAATCGAAACCGATAACAACGTAATCTCCATGATTGAGCGTGTTCCATAAGCTTCGCAGAAAAACTCTTGCTTGTGTTTTCGGAAAGTTGCCAAGATTAGATCCCAGGAAAAGAACGACATTCTGTTGATCCGTAAAGTTCGAAAGCCATTTTAACCCATCGAAATATTCTGCCACAATTCCTTCTGCCTTCAATTGTGGAAATTTGGCCGCCATCGAACTTGTCAGGTCTTGCATCGCAGACTCTGAAATATCGATGGGAACAAATCGAAAATCGAGGCCATCGTTTAAAAATTGTTCCAGGAGGATATTGGTCTTCAGCCCATCCCCTGCTCCCAACTCAACCAGGTTGAAATTGCTTCCGGAAAGCAAAGTTGAAATAACGGTCTTATGGGTTTGAAAAATTTCAAACTCAGAATCCGTAAGATA
>CAXHHS010000409.1:0-6530 GCA_964015645.1 uncultured bacterium | reverse complement strand
GTACAAAGCAGCGGTGGCGGCACTGCACAGTCCGATTCAATAACCCTGATCTCTACCGCCGGGCAGCCATTACCGCCGGGGCAGGCCAGCGGCAGCCGTTTTACGGTAACCGGGGGATTTATTCCGGCAGCAATTAGCGATTGCGGAACGCCGATAATTTTACACACACCGGTAACCCTTCACCCCGCCGGGCAGGAGATGAATTTGGAAGCGATTGTCTCTGCCGCAGACCCGATTCAAAATGTCACTATTTTTTACCGGCAGGGAGGCGAAGCGGATTTTACCCCCTCGGAAATGACGCTTGACGGCGCCGCCTACCGGGGAACCATTCCCGGCATAGCAGTTACCTCGCGCGGCCTGGAATATTACATCGAGGCCACCAACAACTGTCTTAGCAAATCCCGCTCGCAGTTACCGTTTTTCCCCGTGCAAGTGAATACCAGCCACCTGCAATTTATCGCGAATACGCCGCCAGGGGCTTACCGGATGATTTCCATACCGGCCCAAACTGCCAACCAAACCATTGCCCAGTTGTTTCAGGATAACTTGGGAGCATACGACAGCACGGAATACCGCATATTCGAAAATGTTTCCGGCAGCAGAACCTACCGTGAATTAACGTCTCTAACAGCGGATTTGCCGCCGGGCAAAGCGCTCTGGCTAATCACAAAAGACTCCCAACCCCTGGATGTCAACAACGCGACTTCTGTTAAAACCGACAGCAGCTTTTCCATTCAATTGGCAGAGGGGTATAATATGATTGGCGTTCCGTTTAATTTTCCGGTATCCTGGAATGATGTAACGACCACTAATCTCACGAATTTCGATAACCTGCAAGGTGGTACCCTGGCGTTTTGGGATGGCAGCCAATGGGAGCTTGCTCAGGCAATGGAGCCTTTTAGAGGGTACCTTGTAAAGGCTATCAGCGAGTTTACGCTACAAATACCGGCACGGGAAATGAGCAGCGCTGCCACCGCGGGCGCGCTGCCCAAATTAGCTTCCGGTGAGTGGCACATTCGTATCAAAGCCGTCAAAGGCGGTTTTCGCGATCAAATCAATTTTGCCGGGGTGCGGAACCAATCTAAAGATGATTGGGATCGAACCGATATCTTTGAACCGCCACCGATCGGAAATTACGTGTCGCTTTATTTCGATCATCGAGATTGGCCGGAAGGCGCCGGGTTATACACCGCAGATTTTCGCTCGCCGGGAAACGAGGGATACGCCTTCGACTTCACCGTAAACAGCAGCTTTGAAGGCCGCACAACGCTCTCTTTCGACCCCTATCAAATACCGGGTGGGTTCGATTGGGTCGTTGTCTCGCCTGCCGCAAATACGATTTATCCCGGGGGAGAAATTATCACATCCCGCCGAACACAAGAGTACCGGTTGCTTGTTGGCAGCAGGGATTTTTTAACAGAAACGCTTCAACAGTATAAAACTCTGCCGGTGGAATTTGCCTTGCGCCAAAACTATCCCAATCCGTTTAACCCGGAAACCAATATTCCGCTTCAACTACCGCAGGAAGCACGAGTAACAGCCACAATTTTTACGATTTTAGGCCAGCGGGTAAAAACCTTATTCAAGGGTGAGTTCAAAGAACCGGGATATTATACCCTTCGCTGGAACGGAACCACCGATTCCGGGCAGCGGGTAACCAGCGGTATTTATATTTTGAAATTAAACGCCGGCCAATATTCCAAATCTGTAAAGATGGTGCTAATGCGCTAAATATAGTTGATATTTTCACAAAATTTTGCTATACTCAAACGTAAGTTTTAGGGAGGGGATTCCCGAACTTACCGCAACAATTCCCGGATATTTAAAACGGAAAAAGTCTATTCAACGAAAAGGATTTATGAATCCTTAGGGGGATATTTTTTCAAATGGAAAACCTGTTAATAGGACAAACAATTGATCATTACGAGATCGTGGATATCCTGGGTCACGGTGGTATGGGAACGGTGTTTAAAGCAACCGATAAAGATCTCGACCGTTATGCCGCGCTTAAGATCATGGATTCCCGGCTATCGAAAAGCGAAGATTTTTTGCGACGTTTCCGTACGGAAGGACGTTTCCAGGCACGCCTGGAACATCCCAACATTGTTACGGTATATGCCCTGCGGGAAAGCGAGATTGGGTTATATATCGCCATGGAATATGTTGAGGGCGAAACGCTGGCAGAGCGAATCCGGCGAGTTGGTGCGATTCCTTGGAGCGAAGCGGTTTCCCTTTTTAAACCGGTTTTAAGCGCCATCGACTATGCTCACCGGAAAGCGATTATTCATCGCGATATCAAGCCGGCCAATATCTTAATCGACCGCTCCGGCAGGGTAAAGGTTACCGACTTCGGGCTGGCAAAAATGCACCAGGATGTTGGCCTCACCAGCACCGGCTCTTCCGGGGGAACCATTGTTTACGCCTCCCCGGAACAAATCAGAAGCCTTAAAAATGCCAGCTTTTCCAGCGATGTCTATTCCCTGGGAATGACATTTTATCAAATGTTAGCGGGAAAATTGCCGTTTTCCCAAACCGATTCCAATCTTACCATTCAATTAGCGATTATCGAAGGGAAAATTCTCCCGCCGGATCAATTGAACCCGGATATCCCCCGCGGGTTAGTGCGCATTATCAACAAAGCCATTCATGTCGAACCAGCGAAACGCTATCAAAATGCCGGAGAGTTTTTAAAAGCGCTTAAAGATTTCGGAACCGCCCGCGATATTAAGTTTGATTCCACAGTTTCCACCTTTCCGCCGGTAAAGCCGCCTCGCCAGCGGTTTTCAATAAAAAAAACACTCCCGGCCATTTTGCTGCTGCTGTTCATCGCGGCGATGGTTATTTTTGATGTGCCGCAACACGTTCAAAAGATTCTCTTTCCGCCGGCCACGCCGCCGGCGGAAACCTACCTGATTGTAGAGTCCCAACCGGAGGGTGCGGAAGTATTTTTGAACAACGAAAAAATCGGGTTTACGCCGTTGGAAAAACGCCTGAATACCACTGGCGAATCCGCCTTTATCATTCAAAAAGACGGCTACTTTACCCTGGATACAACCGTTATGATACCGGCGGAAGAACGCTCGTCGCTTTCCGTTAAACTCCGGCAGGCAGCATCTGCATCGATCCAAGTTGACCCCCGAGATGCAATCGTTTTTATCGACGAAATTGCTTACAATGCCAGCGAGTTGGCCGATTTAAAACTCCCGCCGGGAATACATTCAATAAGAATAGAACATCCGGCGTATGAACGGTATAGCGGAGAAATATCGCTTATACATGGCCAAAATCCGTTATCCTTTAGCCTAAAGCCAACACCTTCCCCAACCGCGACGACCCTTTCAACCGGCCAATTGTCGATCATTTCCGATCCGGCGGGCGCTGCGATCCGGATCGATGATCAAGATATTGCGGGAGCGGTTACGCCATATTCTATCGAAGAAATTTCGGAGGGCGTTCACGAGCTTCATTTAACCAAAGACGGTTTTGCAGACTATTTCGCCTCCGTAACCGTCACAGCCGGTAAAGCTAATGGCGTAACGGCTGAACTCATCGCCTTAACCGGCAGCGCTTTTATTGAATCCGACCCTGCCGACGCAGCCATATGGCTAAACAACCGGGAAGTGCCCAATGTAACTACTCCTGCGCGGCTTCCCGGTTTAAGCGCCGGAAGGCATACTGTTCTGCTGCGAAAAACCGGTTATGTAGATTTCTCGACCACCATCGAAATAACGGCCAACTCCCGGGCCGCGGTTAACGCCGTCCTGGTTCCGGCAACCGGAAAAATCGGTATTCTTTGCCTGCCCTACGGATCGATTTATATCGACGGAAAATTGAAGGCCCGGGACAGAAACACCCGCTATATCGCAACGCTGCCAACCGGAAGCCATGAGATTAAGATTGAACATCCTTCCTTCGGCAACTGGCAAAAGACGGTCGAAATACGCCCCGGCGAAATAACCAATCTATCGATCGATTTCAATAAATTTTTCAACCTAACCGTTACCGCCTTCGATGAAAGCAAAAAACCGGTTTTTGCCGATATTTATGTAGACGGCCAACCGACCGGTTTTACTACCCCGCGGCGCTGGCAACTGCGCCTCGGCACGCACCGCATCGAGGTTCGTAAAGCGGGATATTCGCCGGTAACACCGCCCCAAATCCTTACCCTGGAACAGGATTTGGCAACTCCCCTCAAATTTACGCTGCGCAAAACCAATTAAGGAGTTTGATATGTTTCGATATGATTACACAACACCATTAAAAACCGTATTATGGATAGTATTCATCAGCGGGGTTTTGTTTCCCCTGTTTTCCCAAACTTCCCAGGATGATTGCCAACAACAGCTTGCCGAATCGCAAAAGATGTTTTACGAAGGCCGCTTTGACGCCGCCATGGATTTGGTAAACCATTGTTTGGAAACATCGATTCCCCGGGAGCA
The DNA here is from genome assembly GCA_964015645.1 of uncultured bacterium. Taxonomy (GTDB): domain Bacteria; phylum Calditrichota; class Calditrichia; order RBG-13-44-9; family J075; genus CAXHHS01. Next base: position 2,091 of record CAXHHS010000409.1, on the reverse strand, counting down.
GCGAATAGACGCTTACCGGCTGCTGGTGGAAATTTACCTCGGCAAAAGCTACCGCGATAACGCTAAAAAAACCGCCAGGGAACTGTTAGAACTCTCTCCTAATTTCGAAACGAACCAGGAGACCCATTCTCCGGCATTAATGGAACTACTGGCAGAAGTGCGCCGGGAGATGGAAATAGAAGAAGCGAAAAAAACCGAGGCACTTCCGCCACCAACATCGCAGAAAAAGAGCATCAAAAAATGGCTTTACATTGGCGGCGGAGCAGTTGTTACCGGTGTTGTGTTGGCAGTGCTTTTAAACGGGGGAGAGGAGCCTACTGTGTTGCCTGAGCCTCCGGTATTTCCGTAATAATTTGAGAGTGAGGAAATAAACGCTCCCGAAACCGGGTCGCCATTCTTTTCGCAATTAACAACTCGTTTATTTAAATCACCACATGTTTTTTTTCAACAAATTCGGATTTGCCAAACTAAATCGATCTCGGAATATATCATTATCATATGTGAGGTCTCTATGAAAAATCATCATTTACTATTCACGATGTTATTTATCGGTGTCTTATCCGTATCCGCTATTAAAGCTCAAACATTCACACCTGTCTCTTTTTCCAGCGATCAGAAAAATTCGTTTGCAGTCGCCTGGAGAGACTATGATAATGATGGTGATCCCGATGTATTTATTTCAAATCATGACGCTACAAATGATTTATTCCGAAATGATGGAAATGACACTTTCACAAAAATTACCAATACGCCTCTCGATGATTTAGCGCGGGACACGCGGGGCGCCAGTTGGGGAGATTACGATAACGACGGCAATCTGGATTTATTTGTCTCATCCCAGGATGGAGGAAATGATAACAATTTCTTATATCGCAACAATGGAAATGGCAATTTTACAGAAATAACCACCGGTAGTATTGTCACTGACGGTGGCACTTCCAAAGGATGCAGTTGGGTGGATTATGATAACGATGGCGATCTGGATTTGTTTGTCGCCAATACCGGCAATGAGGACAATTTCCTATATCGTAATGACGGCCCACCAGGTTATAATTTTACGAAAATTACAACCGGTTCTGTGGTTACGGATGGCGGCAACTCTGTGACCGGTAGTTGGGGCGATTTCGATAACGATGGTGATGTGGATTTAGTGGTAACCAATGAAAGTGGCCAGGATAATTTCTTATATCGTAACGACGGAAATGGCATTTTTGTCAAATTAACCAATTCTAACAACTATCCAATGGTCGCTGATAATGGCGATTCGAAAAGTGCCAGTTGGGCTGATTATGATAATGATGAGGATTTGGATTTAATTGTAACAAACGGCAGCGGTGAGCCTACTTTTGTATACCGTAATGACAGTGGTCCCGGAACAAATTTCACGCGTGTTAACATGGCTCCATTTACCAGTGATATGAACAATTCCCAGGGAAGCAGTTGGGGTGATTTTGACAACGATGGCGATGTAGACCTATTTGTAGCAAACACCGGGGGAGATGACGATTACTTATATTCGAATAATGGCGATGGAACGTTTACAAATATCACAACAGGGCCGGTGGTAACCGATGGCGCCAGCTCCCGCGGTGGTACCTGGGTAGATTACAATGGGGACGGTTACCTGGATTTGTTTACTGCTACCTCCGGTTCAAGCGAAAATCTTTTATACCGAAACGATGGAACCGGAAACAATTGGATCAACATCACCGCAATTGGCGCCGGAGATGGTACTTCCGCCACAACCAATCGCTCGGCAATTGGGGCGCGAATTACTGTTCAGGCCAATATCGGCGGTTCAACCGTTACCCAAATTCAGGATATTGCCGGGCAAACCGGGCTATACGGGCAAAACAGCTTAAATGCGGAGTTTGGCCTGGGCAACGCTGCCACAATCGATCTTATTAAAGTGAGATGGACAACCGGCGTCGAGCAAAATTTAACCAATCAGGGCAGCAATCAATTTTTAACGATTACCGAAGCAGGAGCGCCAATTGGCGATCCCAACATTGAAGTGGCTCCTCCCTCAAACAACTACGGCAATGTTCGCGTAAGCGAAAGCGCTTCACAAACATTTATTGTAAGCAACAC
>CAXHHS010000408.1:0-6533 GCA_964015645.1 uncultured bacterium | reverse complement strand
GGAGATTTTGGTAAAGGGATTTTGCCAAACGGTATTTTTGCAGCGTAAAGAGTGAATCTGCCCGGGCGAGTTGTTTTTCGAAAGCCAGGGTCTCCGCTTGTTTCAGCAGTTTTTCTTCCTCCACGGCTTTGGCCTCCGCAATCAATAGTTTGCTTTGCTCAATTTGCTTTTTGGGGTAATCTTCATTGGGAATATATTTCAGGGCGCTTTCGTACTGGGCAATGGCGTTTTGGTACATTGTTAGGACAAACAGCGAATCACCGCTGGTAACATAAAGATTATACAGTTGTTGCATCCGCCCGCTTTTTTGCTTTTGCAGGTAAAAATAACCGCCGCCTGCGAACAAGAGCGCCCCGGCAATTATCGATACCCAAAGCGTAAGCCGTTTTTTAGGCGGTATTCGTTTGCGCTGCCATTTGCGCTGCCTGCGGGGATGTGGTTTCTCGCTTTCCGGCTGTTCATAAATCACTTCCGAAGTGTCTTTTTCCGTTGCCTCAAGAACCGGCTCGGAAAGAAAGGTGTGATCGCAATTGCGGCAGTCACCACCCGCGAGAATATCCGCTACGGTAAAAAGATTACGGGTATTGCATTTTGGGCAAACTAACGGGGTCAGGTCTTCTTCTTTTCCCGGCTGTGTCTCCGTATCGAGAATTTCGGTTGGAGGAGCTTCATCAGTCGAGTCTACTGTTTCAACCGGTTCCGGAAAAAGAAAATTTTCGGTTTCTGTGGTGAATGCAGTTTCATTTTCCGGAGATTCTTCAATGGAGTCTTCGATAAGGTCTTCTGTTTCAGGGGAAATTTCGGGTTCTAAAAAGTCTTCAGTCGTGGATGGTGGTTCTAACGTGTCAATATTGATACCGGATTGTTCGATTGCTTCCGATGTTTCTTCCGGGGTGTCTTCCAAAACATCTGCTTCTGCTTCATCTTCTTCATAAAGAGTTGATGGTTCTGCTTCCGCTTCTAATGGCTCAAATAAATCGACCTCTGTTTCCGCTTCTGTCTCCATTTCGTTGAATTCGGGAAGTGTTGTTTCGGTTTCCTCCGCTAATTCAGCCGCCGGTTCTCCTTCTATTTTCCCAACAGTATCACCTGTTAATTCATCCGTTTCGAAAAGAATTTCGTCTTCACTGGCAAAAACTGTTTCATCCGCTTCGACGGGTTCTTTCTCTGTTTCGGCAACGGCGATCTCATCCGTTATTTCCTCTATTTCGAAGTGGGCTTCGTCTGCTTCGAGAGTGGCAGCTTCATCCGCTATCTCCTCCGCTTCAAGGGGTTCTTCGTCGCTGACGACTTCCGCTTCATCCGCCATCTCTTCCGCTTCAAAGAATGTTTTATCTTCTTCGGCATCAATATCTTCATCTGGAATTTCAACCGTTTCTAACCCTGCTTCTGCGCTGGTAACAACGGCTTCATCTGCCGGTATTGTTTCAACCGTTTCCGTTATTTCATCTGTTTGAGTAAGTTCTTCGTCTTCGCTGGCAACGACTGTCGCATCCGGGGTTTTTGTCTCAGCTGTTTCCGGTATTTCCTCAGATTCGGGAACCGTTTCGCCTTCGCTAACAGAAACCGGCTCATCTGCCGTCATGCTTTTAATAACTTCAGGATCGGTGATTGCCGGTTCAATTGGCTCTTCCAATGGAGGATAAAGCTGTGTTCCACAATGCAGGCAAACGGCCACCATTCCCAAATCATTGGTGAGGACTTCGCTTTTTACGCTGCACGTTGAGCATTGGATAATTTCAAAATCATCCCGTTCCGATGGTTCTCTGCGTTTAATTTTAACCGTACCGGTTTCCGTCGTCTCAATTTCAGTTTCGGAAGGCGCATCAACTTCCGGCTGCACTGGTGGGGTAAAGGTGGCGACCTCAGTACCGGTCACAATTTGGATTGGCCGTTCGCAGGCAAAACAGTTATTGGTGCCGGTGTTTAAATCGGTTTTAAGCACTTCGTTAGAGATACCGCAAAACGGGCAGTTTACATGGGTAAAGGCGTCAATCGCTGCGGTAGGGCGTTTTCTTTCCGTGGTGTACCAGGCATCCGTTATCGATTTTTTAAACTGCTTCATCATTTGGTAGCGGGCGCGCGGGCGGTGAGAAAGCGCTTTTTTTAGCGCCGCTTCCGCATCGCGAGAGATGTTGATGCCGAGAGCGGACGGGAGTTGCATAAAGTCGTTTTGATCACGGGAGAGAGCGTCCGGTGGCGTATGCCCGGTAATGGCGCGATACGTGGTGGCGGCGAGGGAATAAATATCCGACCAGGGACCGGAGTTGCGGATGTTTTGATAAAACTCTTTCGGCGAATATCCGGCTCGCAAAAAGGAACGCAGTGTTTTTTGTTGATGGGCAATAACAAACGAAGCGCCGCTAAAGTTAACAATTTTACCAACCTCGTTTTTGGCAACAATGATGTTTTCCGGGCAAATATCAAAGTGCAATAATCCGTTGGCGTGAACTTGCTCCAGGGCTGTCATCACCGGGGTTAAAATTTTAACCGCTTGATGAAAGGAGATACTGCCGCCCTGGGTTTCAAGAAAACGGTTTAGCGTTGTGCCTTCTACAAATTCAATAACGCGATAGGCGGTGCCGTTAGCCCAAAAAATATCCTGGATACGAGCGATGCCCGGCTGCGGTTTAATTCGCTGCAAGGCAATGCCCTCTTCCATAAACTTGCCCAGGCCAAAATTGAACTCTTTTTGAAAGCGATTGTCGCGAATGGAGAGGTTCAAGTTTTGAGGAGACCGGGAAACGATGTTGCCGGGCAAAAATTCCCTAACAATAATTTTCTTTTGGTGAACAATATCGTAGGCGAGGTAAGTGGCTGTGTATTCGTTCTGCCGGAGAATTTTCCCCACCAGGTAGCGGTTGTTAAGGATTGTACGAAGGGGGAGGTTGGAAGAAGGTATTTTCTCTGAACCATCATCCCACCCGCAATAAGGGCATGCATTCGCATTTCCTTTATCCGCCATGCATCCCATGCATATATTGGAAAAGCCCATTATTTTCTCCATTATCCGGCCAAATAAATTGCACAATATTTGGGCTTAAATCAAGTGACTTAAGTTAATAATAATAAAAATTATATCGACCAAATTTATCACTGCCAAATGTTTTGATTTTATCATGGTAATTCATTATGTTTTGGAATGCCAAACTTTAGTTTGGTAGTGATAGCAACCAGGACAGGACTTATTATACTGTTTTATAGGAGCGTGAACCTTCAGTTTGGCAGCAGTCAAATTGAAGCTTGGCACTCCTTTTTTGTTTACGAATGATAAGGCGAATATATGCAAACAGCAGATGTTAATAATGCACCGGAACCGCAAACGACTCCGAAATTCGGAACCTTTTTAGGGGTTTACACGCCGAGCGTTTTAACGATTCTCGGTTTAATTATGTACCTCCGCTTTGGCTGGGTAGTTGGCAATGTTGGGCTGCCCTTGACGATGCTTATCGTTATACTGGCCAGTTCAATCACCTTTATTACAGCGCTTAGTGCCTCGGCCATTTCCACGAATATGCTGGTTGGCGTCGGCGGAGAGTATTATATGATTTCCCGTAGTCTTGGCCTGGAGTTGGGCGGTGCGATTGGCATTCCGCTTTTTCTCTGCCGAACGTTAAGCATCACCTTTTACAGTTTCGGTTTGGCGGAATCGATTGTTTCATTGTCGCCGGAGTTTTGGGGAGATTCGACCTTAACAATCCAAATAATTGCTGCAATTACGATTGTAATCATCACCGCTGTTTCCGGAAAAAGCGCTGCGCTGGCGCTTAAGTTACAAATCCCGATTATGGTGGCGGTGGGACTTTCGCTGCTGGCGTTAGTCGTAGGCGTGGCGATTGGCGACCACCAGACCCCGGAATTTGCACCCACCTTTCGAACAGCGCCGGAGGGATTTTGGTATGTTTTCGCAGTGTTTTTTCCGGCAGTTACCGGTTTTACTGCCGGCATTGGGATGAGCGGTGATTTAAAAGACCCGCGGGCGTCCATTCCCAAGGGAACGCTGCTGGCGGTATCAACCGGAACGCTTATCTATTTGATTATTCCGATCTTATTGTCCGTTTCCGGATGGGTAACCCCGGAAGAATTGGCCGCTCCCGGCACTATCATTTGGACTTCAATTGCGGTTTTGGGCGTTTGGTTGGTATATCCCGGTGTTTGGGGTGCTATTCTTTCCTCTGCATTTGGCAGCGTGTTAGGAGGCCCCCGGGTGCTGCAAGCGCTTGCCAGTGACGGATTAGCGCCGCGTAAATTCGCTCAGCTTTCCAAAACCGGGCAGCCGGCAATTGCCACCTGGGTTAGCGGGCTTATCGCCCTGGGAGCCGTTGCGTTGGGCGGCTTAAACGAGGTGGCTCAATTCGTTTCGATTCTTTTTCTAACGCTTTATGTTACAATTAACCTTAGCGCAGCGTTGGAAAAACTCGTTGGCGACCCATCTTTCCGCCCCACCATTAATGTCCCCTGGTATGTTTCTTTGCTGGGATCGCTCGGCGCTATTGGTGTAATGTTTTTGATTAGCCCTTTAGCCTGCGCTGCTGCCATCGTTTTGGAATTGGCGTTGTACCTCTTTTTGCGCCGCCGGGCATTTCGCAAGCGCTGGGGAGATGTTCGTGCCGGATTGTGGATGGCGTTAACGCGCTTCTCCCTGTTGCAGCTTCGCAAACATAGCAGCGATCCGCGGAATTGGCGGCCCAATATTCTCCTGTTCTCCGGTGATATAAGCAAACGGATGAACCTGGTGCGCCTGGCAAGCTGGTTTAACCAGGATCGTGGCGTCGTTACCGCCTGCCAATTGCTGATTGGAGAATTAAATGAGATGTACGATCAAATTGAAAAAGAACGCCAGGCAATGGAGAAAAAGCTGGATGAAGAAGGTTTGGTTGTTTTCGGAGAAGTGAACGTTATTCCGGAGTTCGAAAGCGGCGTAATTAGCGTTGCCCAGGCGAATGGTATTGCCGGCCTGCAAGCCAATACCGTTATGTTTGGCTGGACGGAAAAACAACGACGGCTGCAAGTGATTCTTCGCTTAATGCGCGCATTAACGCTTTGTGGTAAAAACACGATTATTGCGCGAATAAATTGGGCGCATGAACCGGGGCAGGATAAACGAATTGACATCTGGTGGCGGGGGAAACAAAACAATGGCGATTTGATGTTGCTGCTTGCTTACCTGCTCAGCTTAAACCCGGAGTGGCGAGATGCTAAAATCTTGGTAAGATCGGTTGTGGAAACCGAGGCGCAACGCGAAAGTATGGCCGCCGGTCTTGCTGCGTTAATCCCGGAAGCGCGAATACAAGCCGAAACCGAAGTGATTGTAAAACCGAAGGATCAAACCGTTATCAAAGTGATGCACAATCTCAGCAAAGATGCCGATATCGTTTTCTTAGGATTACGGGAACCCAATATTGGCCGGGAACTGCAATACGCCAAACGATTGGTCACATTGGCCAGCGGCTTTCGAACCACGATTTTTGTTCGAAACGCCGGGGAGTTTGCGGGAGACCTTATATAAATCCGAATATCAACCCAAGCGATAAAATAAACAACATTATCGAAACCATAATTTGCACCCCGCGCATGGTTACTTTTTCCATTAACCTGCGCCCGGCGTAAGCGCCGATGAATGCGGCGAGGGTTGCGGCAATAAGCAACCCGGTGTTTTCGTTGAAATTGGCGGCAGTAAATTTACCGAAATAGACCACCAACCGCGAGGTATCGATCAAACAGGCAATAACAACGCCGGTGGCGATGAAGGCCTCTTTCGTTAAACCGCAGCGCAGCAAAAAGATGGTTCGCAGCGCACCCTGGTGCCCGGATAACCCTCCGAAAAAACCACTCAAAATGCCGCCCGCCGGTAGAAAGCGGTCGCTCAAAGAAAAGTTTTTGGTATCGGGAATCAATTCAATCCCGGCGAAAATTATCATCAAAATGCCGATGGCTAAATTCACCGGCATTATTGAAAATTCTTTTGCGCCGATGTGATAGTTGAAAATCGGTGTTAAATCCGCTAACCACAACAAGGCCTTAGCGCCCAAGTATGCTGCTAAAATAGCAGGAATACCAAATTTTAAAACGACGGATTTATCGGCAAACTTTCCCAAAAGAAAAAGCTTAAAGAGGTTGTTCAAAAAGTGGACAATCGCAGTAAGTGCAACGGCAACTTCTGCCGGAAAAAAGATTGCAAATGCCGGCAGCAAAAGGCTGCCCAACCCAAATCCCGAAAACAATGTTAAACCGGAAGCGACCAGCGAAACGAGGCAGATGATAAGGTAATCCAAAATAGGCTCCTTACTTTTCAAAGGAACCAATTTAGGGAGATTTGGGCAACTAGCCTATATTCAAAAATTTATTTTTTGTCGATTGTGGAAGTTAATCGAAAATCGATTGCTCGATTGATCAGGCACTTGATTTTCGATAGATAGCGAAAATTCGATATACAAAGGACGATTTTGAGTACGACCCGTCGCGAAGTGCCTTCAGTGAAGTAAAGGTGATTTTTCTCAAGCGAAGCCTTGGGAAAAATCTAAGCCTTAAAC
>CAXHHS010000407.1:0-6535 GCA_964015645.1 uncultured bacterium | reverse complement strand
CCGGGGGTGCGAGTTGAAGGTTTCAGTGGCTTCCGGCTCTTCTGATTCAGGATAGTAAGCAATATTCTCTTCTGGGATTTCTTCTACGACCTCCTGGTAAACATCCCCGGTTCCCCAGTCTGCGCTGTTATTTTCCTCGACCTCATCATTTTGAAACGGCACATCAAGCTCGTTGTCAGAAACAGGAGCGTCGTGAATATCATCTTGATAATCCTGGCTATAAACCGGCTCGACCTCTCCTTCATCCTGAAGTTCGTTGTCCAAAGCAGGAGCGTCGTGAATATCATCTTGATAATCCTGATTATAAACCGGCTCGATCTCTCCTTCATCCTGGCTTATCATAAAAGAGGCGATGGTTTCTCGCATAATTTCCGATGTGCCGTTAACAATCGTCGCAGCTCGCGAGTCGCGAAAAATTCGTGATATCGGATAGGTATCCATAAATCCGTAACTGCCAAAATATTGCAGGCAATTGTCAGCGGTTTTTTTTAGGCGTTCTGTGGCATACAGTTTTGCCATAGAGGCCTCTTTGAGAGCTTGTAAACCGGCACCATATCGCCAGGCGGCGAAATAGGCCAATTGCCGGGCGGCTTCTAATTCCGAGGCTAACCCGGCGAGCGTATGGCGAATTGTCTGAAATTCGGGCAGCCGTTGATCAAACCCTTCGTTTTGCGAAACATGGCCAAGCGTAAGCTCCAGGCAATAGTCTGCGCTGGCAATAGCAGAAACGGAAGCCGTTAGCCGTTCCAGGGTATAATTCCCGGTTATATATTGATAGCCCATATTTTCCTGGCCAATCAAATACATTGCCGGAATGCTAACGTTGTTAAAATTTATCTCCGCGGTATCGGAGCAGTGCCAGCCGATTTTATCCCATTTCTGCACTTCAATGCCAGGAGAATCGCTGTTAACGATAAATAAACTGATGTTGTTTTCGGAAGCATATTGGGCTGTATTGGCCGCCAGCACAATAAAATCGCCATAAATGCCGTTGGTGATAAAGGTTTTGGTGCCATTGATAATAAAATTGTTGCCATCTCTTTCCGCGATCGTTTCCAGGGCAAATAAATCCGACCCTGCGTTAGGTTCTGCAATTGCAACTGCGCCAATTTTTTCGCCTTGAATTCCGGGTCCAAGGTAAATCTCTTTTAGCAAAGGGCTGCCGTAGTGAGAAATTAAAGCCAACGCCTGGAATTGGTGGTTGTAAACCGCCGCTGCAAATCCCAGGGAAACCCGCGCTAATTCCTCTAAAAATGCAATCGAATAAAAAAAATCGGCATCAGAGCCACCATGCTGCTCCGGGTGGTTGATGCCCAACAAATAGTTCTCACCCATTTTTTGCCAAATTTCCCTGGGAATCTGCTCCTTACGTTCCCAATTATCCAAAAAGGGAAGTATTTCCGCTGCAATGAACTGGCGAACGGATTCACGAAAAACATCATGTTCTTCGGTAAAAAATGGTGATTTCATAACATTCCTTCCGGGTAAAATTCCAGATTAAAAAGGTATTACCGAATCGATAGGTATTCTTGATGTATCGCATAATTTTTCGGAGCATTTTTGCGATATTGTGATTTGTCTTATCACTAAAAATGTAAAGGGTCATTAATTGCGGTTTTGAAAAGACAAAAAATAACCCTTAATAAGCAAAGAGTGTAAAAGGAGAAAATTTAATGCGGAAAGTTTTTTGGCGAGTTTTGCTAAGTACCTGTTTTATAATTGCTTGCAGTAGTTCCAATATTCAATCACAGGGCGGTGTTTGGATTAGTAAAGAAGAAATCGCAAAGCTGCCGAAATCCGGGCCGGCCTGGGAAAAGATGTTTAAGATGGCGCTTAAACCGGCGAATAAACCGGACGTATCCGATCAGGAAGATCGAACTAATGTAATCGCGATGGCAAAAGCATTGGTGTATGCCAAAACCGGCGAGGAAAAATATCGCGCGGAAGTTATTGAATCTTGTATGGCAGCCATTCATACCGAAGATGGCGGCCGCACACTGGCATTGGGAAGAAATCTTATTGGTTTTGTGATCGCCGCCGATTTAGTTGGACTGCCGCCGGAAAAAGACAAGAAATTTCGTAAATGGTTAAAAGAAGTTTGCAGCAAAACAATCGATGGAAAAACGCTCATTTCAACCCATGAAGATCGCCCCAATAATTGGGGAACCCATGCCGGCAGTAGCCGGGCAGCAGCAGCAGTTTATTTGGGAGATACAACCGAAGTTAAACGCTGCACCCAGGTGCTAAAAGGTTGGATGGGTGATAGAAAATCTTATGATGGATTTGACTTCGGAAAACGCTATTGGCAAGCAGACCCGGATAAGCCGGTTGGCATCAACCCGAAAGGCGCGCAAAAAAACGGGCACTCAATTGATGGCGTGTTACCGGATGACCAGCGCCGGGGCGGCGAGTTTAGCTGGCCGCCACCGAAAGAAAACTACGTCTACGAAGCTCTGCAAGGCGTTTTGGCACAGGCCGTCATTCTGCATCGCCAGGGGTACGATGTGTGGAATTGGGAAGACAAGGCGCTGCTGCGCGCCTTTAAATGGCTTTACGATCAGGCCGATTATCCCGCTAAAAAAGATGATACCTGGCAGCCGTATTTAATCAACCATTTTTACGGAGAGGATTTCCCGGTCAAAGTTCCGTCCAAGCCCGGTAAAAATGTTGGGTTTACGGATTGGACGCATCCGGGGTATGATTGAGGGTTGATCTCAGTTCCCATGTTTCGAGTGATAAAAGTTTCGTAGCCCCGTTGTTTGAGAACACTTGTACTTCGGAACTTTCCGCCGATGAAAAAATCAAATCGGCGTTTTTCGAAGATGCGCATAGAAACTCCCCGTATTTTTATGCTTCATGAATCGGTTCTTTAAGTAATTGTTCTTCAAGCTCTTCCAGCGAAACGCCTTTGGTCTCCGGCATCATTTTCCAGACATACAATAATTGGAAAACCATCATTGCTGCAAAGAATGCGAAGATAGGCCCCCCGCCAAATGCACCTGCGAAAAACGGGAAGACACCGGCAACCAGGGCTGCAAATACCCAATGGGTTCCGCTTCCCAGCGACATCCCGTAACTTCGAACATCGTTGGGAAAAATTTCCGAAATAAATACCCAAATTACCGCACCCTGGCCGATGGCATGAGCGGCAATAAAAACAAATAAAAACACCGGAACCAGATATCCCGCGAACGCCTCGGTATAAAAAGCATAGGCAACAACCGATAATGAAACAATATAGCCAATAGAGCCGGCATACATCAGGAAGCGGCGGCCAAAGCGGTCGATAATTGCCAACCCGAGTATCGTAAAAATTAGGTTGATAACGCCGATACCGGCTGAGGATAGGAGTGCGGTACTTTCTCCCATCCCGGTCATATTAAAGATACGCGGGGCGTAATAAATCACCGCATTAATCCCGGAGAGCTGGTTAAAGAATGCAAATAAGAACGCTAACAAAATCGGAAAGGCGAACTGCCTTGATAAAAATTGCTTCAACCCGGCGCGCTGTTCCAGGTGCGCATCCTGAATCGCAGCGACCGCTTTCTCCACAGTGCCAGGATCGATGATCCGTAACACCGATCGGGCATCTTCCACCCGGTTGTGCCTGGTAATCAGCCAGCGGGGGCTGTTGGGGACGAATCGCACTAAAATAACAAACAGCAGGGCTGGTACTGCTTCAACACCGAGCATCCAGCGCCAGGCGCCATCGCCTCCGCCGCCAATCAGGTAGTTGCTGACATAAGCTAGTAAAATACCGAACACGATATTGAATTGAAACAGCGCGGTTAACCGCCCTCGCTGCTCGGCGGGCGCAATTTCGGAAATGTAAACCGGGGCGGCGACCGATGAAGCACCAACCCCCAGCCCCCCGATGAACCGGAAGAACATCAGCGAATAGATTCCCGGCGCCAGGGCCGATCCTACTGCCGAGATAAAGTAGAGAACCCCGATCCAAAAGAGGGTTTTCTTGCGCCCGAACCGCTCAGTCGGAATTCCGCCAAATAGTGCCCCGATGATAGTACCGTACAGGGCCATCGCTACCATTTGCCCGATCATGGCATCGCTGAGATTCCATAATTTTTGGATGGCTTGTTCGCCGCCGGAAATCACCGCCGTATCAAAACCGAACAGGAAACCGCCCAACGCCGTTGTAATAGACCAGAAGATGATCTTTGATGATGTTTTCATGAACTGAGACCTCATCACTAATTTAACCCAAGTACAAGTGTATTCCCCAACTCCTTGCTTCGACTCCGCTCAGCATGACTGCACGATGTTATGCTGAGCGGAGTCGAAGCATGTGGAGCTATCGTCGAAATTAGTTGGGGACTACTTCTCGTAAAACTTCTTCTCCCGCCCGGCATAATCCCGGATAATCTGCGCGGGGGTAAATCGCTTTCCGTGTTTGTTTTCCAATTCATCTAATTTTGCTAAAACTGTTTTAGCGCCCAACCGGTCGATGTAGCGAAATGGGCCGCCGAGAAAGGGGGGAAACCCGATGCCCAAAACTGCGCCCAAATCGCCATCACGAGGTTCTTGTAAGATACTATCTGCCAGGCAGTGGGCAGCTTCGTTGATCAACACCATCGATAAACGAGTTTGGATGTCGATCTCGTCGAGCTTTCTCCGCCTCGGGCCGCCGAAAAATTTATAAGCCGTCTGGTTCACCTCTTTTTTCTTCTTCCCGAGTTTCCGCCAACCTTTTAAATCATCGTGATAGTGATAAAATCCCTTTTTGTTTTTGCGGCCTTTGTAGCCTTCTTCGGCCATTTTTTTCATGGCATCGCTGGCTTTTGCCCCGCGCGCTGCAAAGAGCATTCCCAAAATTTCCGTAACATGGGCGCCAACATCGATGCCCACCTCATCAATCAGCGTGATCGGCCCCACCGGGAAACCGAATTGGCGCATTGTTCGATCTATTTGACGGATTTCTCCGCCTTCTTCCAATAACAGCAGCGCTTCGTTTAACATCGGCGAAAGGATGCGGGTGGTGTAAAACCCGGGACCGTCTTTCACAACAATCACGGTTTTTCCTTGCCGAATACCAATATCAATTGCTGTGGCGGTAGCCCAATCTTCCGTTTTATCCGTAACAATAATTTCCAGCAGCGGCATTTTGGGAACCGGCGAAAAATAGTGCATCCCAATTACCTGGCCGGGACGTTTGCTGTTTTTGGCGATGCTGGTAATCGGCAGGGAGGAGGTGTTGCTGGCGAAAATGCAATCATCTTTCGTGGCGGCTTCGGTTTCGGCTAAAATTTTTTGCTTCAGTTCCAAATCTTCGAACACCGCTTCGATGACGACATCAACACTGCCGAATGCCTTGTAATCGATGACACCGCTAATGCGGCTTAAAATTTGATCGCGCTGAAACCCGGAAATCGCCCGCCGTTTTACTTTCCGCTCAAAGTCTTTCCAAATACCCTTTTGCCCGCGGGCAATTGCCGCGTAATCGACATCTTTTAATAACGTTTCTATCCCTTTTGCCGCGCTGATATTGGCGATTCCTGCGCCCATAAACCCGGCTCCTAAGACACCAATTTTATTGATCTTACGAGTTTTATCTTCTAAAGGGTTTTTCTTTAAAGCCGTTATCCCTTTAAATAGATTTAAAAGCTCTTTGGCTTGCGGCGTGTGGGCTAAATTTTCGAAGGAATTTGCCTCCAGCGAAAGGCCGGTCTTTTTTCCCTTTTCGATACCGGTTTCGATGCACTCTAAAATTTTATACGGTGCGGGATAATTTCCCAGTGTTTTTTTATCAACCATTTCGCGGGCTTTTTTGTAGACGATCCGTCGCGTCAGCGGCATGCTTTCGATAATTTTCGAAATTAAATTCGCCTTCTTGCGGCGTTTAAGTGGCTTTTGAGCTAATTTTAACGCCGCTTGTTTTGCGGCATCTAACAAGGCGTAAGGATGAATAATGTGGTCGATAAGCCCCATCTTTTTTGCCGGGTAGGGATAGATGTTTTTACCGGTTAGCATCATATCCAATGCCCGTTGCAATTCGATCCGTTTTGGCAAGCGATAGGTGCCGCCGCCCGCCGGCAATACGCCGAGATTGACTTCCGGCAGCCCCAGCACCGTTTTCGGCGAATCCGTGGCAATGCGATAATGGCAGGCCAGGGCAACCTCCAGCCCGCCGCCCAACGCCGCCCCGTTAATAGCGGCAACAACCGGTTTTTTGGAATCTTCAATTCGATTTAATAATTCGTGGCCCCGGCTGCTAAGCGCTTCCACTTCGCCGGGTTTATTGGCAGAAAATAAAAAATCAATATCCGCGCCGGCGATAAAGTTATCCGGCTTCCGGCTGATTAAAACGGCGGCTTTGATTGTAGAGTCATTTTCGATATCGGTTAGAACCGCTTCGAATTCATCCAGCATACCCGGGGCTAATTTATTCACTTTTTCTCCCGGCTGATCCAACCAAATAACTGCAACTCCGTTTTCCTTTTCCACAGTCAAATAGGGCATTCCGAGGTTTCCTCCTGTCTCTTATACACATCTGACGCTGCCGACGAGCTTCTTGGTGTAG
>CAXHHS010000406.1:0-6538 GCA_964015645.1 uncultured bacterium | reverse complement strand
CTGGCCGCAGCACTTTTTGAACTTCTTGCCACTTCCGCAGGGGCAAGGGTCGTTTCTTCCGACTCTTTTTTCGACCCGCACCGGCTGCTGTTTTTGGCTGCGCTGTTTTCCGGCTTTTTGAATTGCAGTTTCTTGCGGCTGCCCGGCTGAGTCGTATCCCATGTTTGTCGGGTCTTTGTGGACCAATTGGATGCGAGATGGCATACCCCGGCGCTCTGCCGGAACTTCTACAAACTCCGTTCGCCAGAGCATTTCTAAAGTCTTCTGGTTGATAGTATCGATCATTTCCACGAACATTCCGTATGCTTCTCGTTTGTATTCAATGAGAGGATCTTTTTGCCCGTAAGCGCGCAGCCCGATCCCTTCTTTCAGCATATCCATCTGGTGCAGATGGTCTTTCCAATGCTCATCGATAATTCGCAGGGAAATATATTTCTCAAAATCCTTCAGCAGCGTTTCACCGACTTTGTTAATCTTGTAGTCGTATTGTTTCAGCGCTTCTTCTTTTACATATTCACGCACGTCTTCCGAGTTCATGGTATAGAGTTTATCGTCAAGGGTTTTGATATCAACCAATAACGTGCGGAGAAGAATATCGGTAAGCCCATCGACATCCCAATCTTCCACATGCCGTTTTTCATCCACAAAGGTTTCGAATTGGGCATCGAGAAACTCATCGATCATTTCCACAATATCATCGCGGGTGGTTTCGCCTTTTAGCGATTTTCGGCGGCGGTCGTAGATAACTTCGCGCTGTTTGTTCATAACGTCGTCGTATTCCAGTAAATGCTTACGGATGCCGAAATTCTGTTCTTCAACGCGCTTTTGGGCTTTGCTAATCGCTTTGGTGACCATGGGATGGGTAATCACTTCGCCTTCTTCCGCACCCAATCGATCCATTACTTTAATTAAACGGTCGGAGCCAAACAGGCGCATTAAATCATCTTCCAATGAAAGAAAAAACCGGCTTGAGCCGGGATCGCCTTGGCGGCCGGCACGCCCCCGTAACTGGCGGTCGATCCGCCGGGCATCGTGGCGGGCAGTTCCGATGATTTGCAAGCCGTAAGGCACATCGCTATCCTGGCCATTGGTATTTTCTCCAAGTACACCTTTTCCCAATTTGATATCGGTGCCGCGTCCGGCCATATTCGTGGCAATCGTCACCGCACCCGCCTGACCGGCTTTGGCGACAATTTCCGCTTCTTGCTTATGATATTTTGCATTTAAAACATGATGGGGAATTTTCCGGCGTTTTAACATCCGGCTGAGGGTTTCCGAGACATCTACCGAAACCGTACCAACCAGCACCGGGCGGCCAAGTTTATGAAAATTTTCGATTTCATCGATTACCGCGTTAAACTTTTCCCGCTTAGTGCGGTAGATAACATCCTCCAGATCAAGCCGTGTAATCGGTCTATTAGTTGGAATAACCACGACGTCCAGCTTGTAAATATCCCAGAATTCCTTAGCCTCGGTTTCGGCAGTACCGGTCATACCGGCAAGTTTATCATACAAGCGAAAGTAGTTCTGCAAAGTAATTGTAGCCAGCGTTTGAGTCTCGCCTTCAATTTTGACATTTTCTTTCGCCTCCAATGCCTGGTGCAAACCGTCGCTGAAACGCCTTCCGTACATAATTCGCCCGGTAAACTCATCGACGATCAACACTTTACCTTCGGCGACCACGTATTCTTTATCTTTCTCGAACAAAGAATACGCTTTTAGTAATTGGGAAATATTATGCAGCTTTTCGTTTTTGCCGGCATATTCAAGCTGGAGCTTATTTTTTTGCTCCATTTTTTCTTGATCGGGAAGCGATGCATCCCCTTCAATTTCCGAAAAGAGTTCGGCCAAATCTGGCAAAATAAACTGTTCGGGATCCTGGGGCGAGAGTTCTTCCCGGCCTTTATCGGTCAAGTTAATCGAGTGGCGTTTTTCCTCAATGGCGAAATAAAGTTCTTCATCAACTTCGGATATTTTTTTATCTCGAATAAAGGCGCTTTCCACGTCAAACACCAATTTTTTAACGCCTTCTTGCTGGAATAATTTCATCAGCCGCTTGTTTTTGGGCATACCGCGTTGAGCAATCAGCAGTTTTAGACCGGCATCTTCTTCGTTACCTTCTTCCAGATGTTTTTCGCCTTCGGCAATCAGTGAATTCACATAACGAGTTTGCACCCGTACCAGCCTTTCTACCATCGGTTTTACTTCATCATAATTGTGGGTGGCGTGCTCCACCGGGCCGGAAATAATTAAAGGAGTTCGCGCTTCATCAACCAGTACGCTATCGACTTCATCCACGATGGCGTAATTGTGGCCGCGCATTTGTACCATATCTTCCGGGTTGATGGTCATATTATCGCGCAGGTAATCGAACCCAAATTCGTTATTGGTTCCATAAGTGATGTCGCAGTTATATGCTGCGCGGCGTTTCTGGGAATCCATGTTATTGAGAATACAGCCGACGGTTAAACCAAGAAATTTGAAAACTTCTCCCATCCATTCCGCATCGCGCTGCGCCAAATAATCATTTACCGTAACAAGGTGGGCGCCTTTACCTTCCAGGGCATTCAGGTAAAGCGGCATTGTGGCAACCAGAGTTTTTCCTTCACCGGTGGCCATTTCGGCAATTTTTCCTTGATGTAATACCATTGCCCCGATCAACTGAACGTCAAACGGAATCATATTCCATTCAATTTCCGCCCCGGCGACAATCCACTTTTTGCCAACGAAACGGCGACACGTTTCTTTGACAACAGCGTATGCTTCCGGCAGGATATCATCCAATGTTTCGCCATCTGTTAAGCGCTGCTTAAATTCGGCGGTTTTTCCTTGAAGCTCTTCATCGCTAAGATCATGGTATTCTTCATAATATTCATTAATTTCCTCGACAAGCGGCCAGAGGTTTTTAATTTCCCGGTCGTTTGGGCTGGGAAAAATTTTTCTGATAAGTGCTGTAACCATTATTGTATCACCCCATAATTATCGATATCAAACATCGTCATTCCATTACGCCAGATGCGATTTTAAGTTCAGCCACAAAAATATAGTCTTTCCGGTATTAACGCAATTCTTTTTTCTCGGAGAGCGTTAGCTCGATTTGAAGAATCGAGTTACTTTACTGGCCGGCAAAAAGGCGCATGGCTAAGACACGTGGCAGGCCCTGATCAATAATTTCCTGGGAGGTAATTTCGATAGGATATGGAAGCCGAATATACTCCAGCGTGTGCTCCTGATCATCGTAGATAACAAAGCACGACCTCGCATCACCATCACGCGGCTGGCCAACGCTGCCGGTATTGATGATGTAGCGGTCATCTTCCGGATTTAACCGAAGTTGGTTCTCCCGCAAAAAACCATCTTTTTGTGAAAAAATAATCGGTACGTGCGAATGCCCGATAAATATTAATCGATGGCGAGTATTTTCGAAATTTCGGTGCGCATCATCCCCGTTTAAAATGTAATGCCACTTATTTGGCTCCAAAGGGCTGCTATGCACCAGAAGTGTGTTTTCTATTTCGCAAGTAAAGGGCAGGCTGCTTAAAAATGTTTTATTGTGATGGGAAATTTCCCGGCGAGTCCACCGTACCGCATCCCTGGCATATTCATTAAAATAGCGACTATCGGTTAATCCCAAAACAGCGTGATCGTGATTGCCCATTAAACAAACATCACAATGAGTTTTAACCAACTCAACACACTCATTGGGCCGCGGGCCGTAGCCAACGACATCACCCAAACAAATGATTTTTGAGATTCTTTGCGTTTGAAGATAGTTTAAGACAGTTTTTAGGGCTTCCAGGTTGGCATGAATATCGGAGATGACTGCGATTTTCACTCGGAACTGCCTTTTTTCTGTGGTTTTTTCTTTCGGTTTAGCGGAACTTTGATGGGAGTGTTTTTTCTAAGTTTATTCGCAAGTTTTAACTCTTTGTAAATCGAATCCAGAATGCCGTTAACAAACCGCCTGCTTTTTAAATTACTAAAATCTTTACTGATTTCCAATGCTTCGTTTATTGTGACTTCTACCGGAATGTCAGGGAAATGGATCATCTCACAGAGTGCCATGCGGATCAATACTCGATCCAAAACCGCAACCCGTTGATAATCCCAATTTCGCAGGTGTTTGCGAATAAGATCGTTTAATTCGTGTTCATTTGCACTTGTTTTTGTAACCAGTTCGAGGGTAAAAGGGGTTAATTTTTCTTCAATGCTGTCGGTAACCCTGTGAGCAACCGATTCAATTTGTTCTTGAAGGAACTCATTTGTAAAAAGAACTTGTAAGGCTATTCTTCGAGCCAATCTACGAGAAAGCATACTCTACCCTGATAATTCAGATTCATTTCAAATCGTTAAACGATAAGCATATTTCGCTGGTTTATAAGTGCGCTTAATCAATGTAGTGGAAATCGGAATCGTGAAGATTCGGCAACCCCCACGGAATTGTCAAAGAGCTATCATATTGAAAAATAATAATTTACAATTTGTTAATTAGATCATTATTTCATGTTAATTAGCGTTTCTGCTATTGAAAAAACTACCTGCTCACCAAATGATGATCAAAGCATCTCCACAATGACTGCAACCGCTTCTCCGCCGCCGATACATAACGACGCCAGCCCGGTTTTGCCGCCGGTTCGCTTTAAATTATACAACAGCGTTGTCAAAATTCTGGCACCGCTGGCGCCAATGGGATGGCCAAGCGCAACTGCTCCACCGGCGATATTAACTTTATTCACATCAAGTTTTAGTGTTTGATTTGCTGCCATTGCGACAACTGCAAATGCTTCGTTAATTTCATAAAGATCGATGGCATCCGTATTGAGATCGCTCTTCTTAAGCACTTTTTGGATGGCATCGATGGGAGCAGTTGTAAACCATTCCGGCGCTTTAGAAGCCGTGGAATAATTAACAATTCGCGCCAGTGGTGTAATACCGTTTTTCTCAGCAAATTCGGAAGATGTTACCACAACGGCAGAAGCGCCGTCGTTAATTGTGGAGGCGTTTGCGGCGGTTATGGTGCCGTCTTTATCAAAGGCCGGGCGCAGGTTGGGCATCTTTTCAAAATTGACGCGCGCCGGTTCTTCATCAACCTCGACAGCGGTTTCTCCTTTCCGGGTTTTAATCATTACAGGCGTAATTTCATCTTTGAACAAGCCATCTTTTTGCGACCGGATTGCACGTTCATAACTTAATTTTGCGTAAGCGTCTTGTTCTTCCCGGGTAAAATTACATTCTGTTGCGCACATTTCTGCGGCATTGCCCATGTGGAAATCATTGTAAACATCCCATAAACCATCTTTAACCATGCTATCGACAATCTTTCCATCGCCCATGCGATAGCCAAAGCGTGCTTTATCCAAAAGATAGGGGGCATTGCTCATGCTTTCCATACCGCCAGCGACGATGCATTCGGCATCTCCCAACGCGATTGATTGGGCAGCCAGCATCACTGCTTTTAAACCGGAACCGCACATTTTGTTGATGGTGAGGCAGTTTGTAGTATTGGGCAGCCCGGCAAAAATAGCTGCCTGGCGGGCAGGGGCCTGGCCTAAACCGGCAGCGAGCACATTGCCCATAATTACCTTATCAACAGTGTCATTCGAAATACCTGCACGCTCCAGCGCATTTTTAATGACAATACTGCCAAGCTCCGTTGCTTTTAAAGCGGATAGCGCACCACCATAACTGCCAATTGGGGTGCGAACTGCGGATGCGATAACTGCTTCATGAATCCGGGTCATGGTTATCTCCTTTATGTTGTCTATTCTTGTCGTTCTGCATTATTTAGCCACAGAGGGCACAGAGGTTAAAGAGATATTCTTTTTACGCCATCGGCCAATTTCCTTTCTCCGAAATTAATCACCAATGCGGTTTTTAACCCTGTCGCCTTTAAATAAGAAAGAACTTGAGCCAGAACTACCTCTGGCAACGTTTGAAGAGATTTTAGCTCAACAACTACTTTCCTTTCTATCAATAAATCCAGGCGTTGGCCTTTGATTACTCGCCCTTTATAGATCACATCTATTTCGACTTGACGTTCACAGGAAATTCCCTGAAGTGTAAATTCATAACAAAGTGCCTCTTCATAAATGGATTCCAGCAACCCCGGTCCCCAATTTTTATGAACTTCAATCGCCGCACCAATAATTTTTTCAGTTATTTCCTCATTCATCTCTCTGTGCGCTCTGTGGCTGAATAGCTACTTCACTTTGTTGTTTGTTGTGCTTGTCGTATGCTTGTATGATGTCGCGCACAAGCCGGTGGCGAACCACATCCGAGCGGTCAAATGTGATAAATGTGATGCCCTCAATTCCCCGCAAAATTTCTTTGATTTCCAATAAACCGGAATCTGCTTTCCCGGGAAGATCAATTTGTGTAACGTCGCCATTTACGATTGCTTTGGAATTGACGCCAAGCCGGGTTAAAAACATCTTCATTTGCATTGAGGTCGCGTTTTGCGCTTCATCCAAAATGACGAACGCGTTATTTAAGGTCTGTCTCTTATACACATCTCCGAGCCCACGAGACTCCATTGCAT
>CAXHHS010000405.1:0-6549 GCA_964015645.1 uncultured bacterium | reverse complement strand
TACACCAAGAAGCTCGTCGGCAGCGTCAGATGTGTATAAGAGACAGGGCAGTTTGATGGACATCCCTGGACATCGACTGGAGATTGGGCCATTAAAGTAAACGATGCGCAACACCCGCTTACGGCAGCTTTCTCCAAACCCCACTTTCGGATAAATGATGAAATTTACCGAATTAAACCGCGCAACATTCGGGAAACTTGCCGCGTGCTCGTCAGTTTGGATATGTCGGATGAAACCAACCTGGCAGCCAAAGGCGTTCGATTTACCGATAAAGATATCCCGATTAGCTGGATACGCAATTACGGCAATGGGCGAGTATTTTACAGCAGTTTTGGACATAATAAACACATCTTCTGGCACCCGGAAATTTTGCGCCATTACCTGGCCGGAATTCAATTCGCGTTAGGCGATTTGGAAGCAGACACTACACCAATTCCATTGAATGTTTCTGAAATTTTAGATTTCGATTTTTTGGCTGAGCTCTTAGAAAAAACAAAAACTTACGAATACGGCAAAAGCCTTGAACCGCTGGCAACCATTAGCGAATTTCGCCGCTACGCTTCCGAATCGCCGGCGGTATCAGCAAAAATAGAACAGCAAATGATTTCATTTCTCAAATCCGATGTCACATTGGCAGGAAAACAATTTGTTTGCGAAGAGCTTAGTGTCATTGGCACAAAAACTTCCGTAGCGATTTTATCGGAGATGTTAATTTCGCCAACAACATCCAATATGGCGCGGTATGCGCTGGAACGAATTCCGGATAAGGCAGCAGGAAAAGCGCTGCGCAAGGCATTATCGAAAACCAATGGTGATGAGAAAATCGGCGTCATTAATTCCCTGGGACAGCGAGGAGACGCCTCATCCGTAAAGCCAATCAGTAAGTTAATTTATGATAAAACGAATAAAGGTCTTGCCGCTGCTGCCGTTGCTGCACTTGGTAAAATCGGTACTGAAAAGGCTGCTAAAGCGTTAAAAAAAGCGCGCAATAAAACCTGGGCGGAGTTCCGTTTTGCTATTTCCGATGCTTATTTAAACTGTGCAAACAAACTGGCCGGAAATGGGAATCTAAAAAAAGCGCGGGAAATCTATAATGAATTATTCGGTATTGGCGAGCCACAGAATATTCGTTACGCGGCGTTGCGCGGCCTGGTAAAAACATCTTCCGGCAATTCCGCTCGAATTCTTGTTGATGTATTAAACAGCGGTGATCCCCTGATGCAATCCGCTGCGCTGGGGTTGGTTGGGGAAATTCCGGCGAACCAAAACATCGAACCGATTTTGCAAATCTTACCTACCCTGCCGGAAGCCGGACAGGTGCAATTATTATATGCAATCGCAAACCGCCCGGAGAGCGACGAATCCACAAGCAATATCGCGTCACGGAAAGCCGCCGTTACATCCATAAATAACGATTCACAGGAAATTCGTATTGCTGCCCTAAAAGCGTTTGCAAGCCTGGGGGATGCGACTTCGGTGCTGCTCCTGGCGCAAACCGCTGCCAAAACCAAAAGCAGTGAAAGAAACGCCGCCCGAAACAGCCTATACCGGCTGAAGGGCGATGATATTGATAAAACCATTCTGCAAAATATTCCCCATAATAGTGTCAAAGTAACCACCGAATTAATCCACAGCGTTGTCGAGCGGCAAACTCAAAATGCAACAAGTACGCTTCTAAAAACCGCACAAAACGAAAACAGCGATATTCGTTTAGCGTCAATCAAAGCCCTCAAAACCGTAGGCGATCCGGAAAGTCTGCCAGCAATGATAACCCTGTTATTAAGCGCGCAAAGCAATGCCGAAAACAGGGAGTGGGAAAAAACGCTTACCAGCATTGCAAATCAATTGCCGGAACCGCGAGGGCGCGGTGAAGCAGTTTTGGCTGCGCTGCCATTAGTCGAAGACGTTGAAAAAAAATCAACCCTGCTGCATGTACTGGGGAAAACCGGGGATCCTGCCGGATTGCCACTGTTACAATCCGCTTTAAACGATGTTGATAAAGAAATTCAAACCGCCGCCATTCGTGCCCTTTCCGAATGGCCGGATGACACGCCCAAAAATGATTTGCTTAAAATCGCCCAATCACCTGCGAATGATAAGCAGCAGGTTTTGGCGCTACGCGGTTTTGTGAAATTAATCGGGCTGCAAAGTGAACGTGAAGATGCCGAAACAAGCAAGCTATATCAAACCGCTTTCGGGTTAGCCAAAAATGATACCGAGAAGAAAAAAATCCTTTCTGCCCTGGCAGATGTTAAAACCATCATCGCGTTAGATTTGGCCGGGCAGCATTTGCAAGACAGCACGCTACAACAAGAGGCGCAAGCGGCCATCATCAAAATCGCCGAAGTTACCCGTGATAGCGATCCGGGGAAGACGAAATCATATCTACAACAAATATTGAGCAACAATCCAAATGAAGCATTACACGAACAGGCTAAATCCCACATCGCGTACATTGAGCGTTTTGAAGATTATATTTATGATTGGCAAGTTAGCGGCCCTTATAGCCAGCTGAATGTGAACCTGGTTGACCATAAATTCCCTCCCGAAAACCCCCGTGATCAATCGAGCGAATGGCAGCCGATGCCGGTTACCGATCCCCAAAACCCCTGGCGGGTTGGCCTGGATCAACATTTTGGCGGCGACAACCGAGTTGCCTATTTAAAAACAAGAGTTTGGGTAGATCAACAACAACTAGCCAGGGCAGAAATCGGCAGTGATGACAGCATTAAAATGTGGCTGAATGGCAAATTGGTGCATACTAATGAGGTGGGTCGCGGCGTTACGCCTGGCGATGATATTGTTGAAGTTACCCTAACAAAAGGCTGGAATGACGTTTTGCTAAAAATCATCAATGGCGTTGGAGGATGGGGCGCTTGCCTGCGTTTCCGCAGCCTGGCCAGGGAACATATCCCCGGCCTTAAAATTGGAGATAGTTTGTAGTTCACGCTTCAGCGTATACAGCCTAAAGGCTGAACTACAAACCAAAACCGGAGACTTATATGCTGCACATCAAGGTTTTGGGAGTTTTGCTATTCATCTGTTTGAGCCGGTTGGCTTTTGGCCAAACATTTCAATTTCCGATTACAATTGAGGATGGTATTGTATCATCCGAAATACTAACAATAGGAATGAAGCCCGATGCAGAAGATGGAGAAGATGAGTGCGATGAAGTAGCACCTCCGCCAGGACCATCAGGCGCTTTTGATGCTCGATTAGTAACACCGGGAACTGATCTCTTAACCGATATTCGCAGCAGCGTTATGGCCCCGGATTCCGTTGAATACGAAATAAATTACCGGCCTGCAAGCGGCGGGCAATTGGTATTGAATTGGGATAACACCCTCATCCTGGGCCTGGGTACCATGGTAATGAAAGATCGTTTTACCGGCCAGCTGTTTCGGCTGGATATGATGACAACCAATACCTTAACGGTTGAAAATATTTTTATTCAAGATGAACTGATCATCGTTGTCCGGGCGACAACGGACGATCCTTTACCGGTTGAATTGTTGAGTTTTACTGCCCATGCCGGGGATAGCCAGGTAAAACTGGAGTGGGCAACCGCCAGCGAATTAAATAATCTTGGGTTTGAGATTTACCGTTCGCAATCCCTCGGCAGCGGGTACCAATTAATCGCTTCTTATGAGACCAACGATTCGCTCCTGGGAGCGACCACTAGCAATATTCGCCACGATTATGCCTACAGCGATCATACCGTCATCAATGGCGAGCGCTATTGGTATAAATTGGCTGATGTTAGCTTGACCGGGGAACGGGTTTTTCACAGCGTTGTTTCTGCCACGCCGGGTGTCGAAAATACATCCATCCGGCAAACCGGTAATATACCGATCGATTTCAAATTACTACAAAATTTCCCTAACCCCTTTAATCCCGAAACAACCCTGAAATTCGAATTATTGACTGTTGATGATAATGAACAACCGGTGGAATTGGCAATTTATAACAGCCTGGGAAAACACGTACGCACATTATTTAACGGAACATTATCAGCCGGTGTGTACGAAATATCCTGGGATGGAAAAGATACGCAGGGCATAAAATTGCCGTCAGGGATTTACCTGGCGAATATTAAAAGTGATCGGGTTTCGGATGCGATTAAAATGATGTTGGTTCGTTAGATTCTTTCACAGCAAAACTGAAAAATTGCATTATAGATCATCTAAAAGTTGCGGCAGTTTTTTGTAGATATAGTCGCGGGAGAACTTGCTGATGGTGGTATCTTTTGGCAACAATTGCTGGCAATATTGCAAATATTTTTTTGCCAGGGAAATGTTACCGTTTTCTTTATACTCCATTCCCAGGTTAAATGCAATTCGAGAAGAATCCGGGTGTGTTTTTAAATAGAGTTCATAAAACTCGATGGTTTGTTTGCGTCCCTCTCTCATGCAGTGTCACCTCCTTAAATTTTGACAAAAACCGTCAAAATTTAAATGTCTCAGAAATTTTACTAGCGTAAAATTCTCTTCTTTCAAAAATTATACCATGGTTGTTTTTTATAAAGTTATGAAACTTGATGTAAATTAAGTTGTCTTGGATTCGAACACCCTCTGTTCGCAAACGAACAGAAGCAGGTATCCCATATTGATTGAAACAATAGCAAGTTAGCGAATTCGATATTATTGGCAATAATCAATCGCCGTTTTTGCCAGGATTTCGGTAAAATCGATGACCGATTGAATTTCAATCCACTCTTCCGCCGCATGAGCACCGGCACCGCTTGGCCCCATGACAACGGTTTCAATTCCTGCTTCGGCCAGAAAAGCGGAATCCATCCAGGGATTTTGGCCCACCATCGGTGGCTGACTGTCGAGCACAGCTAGTGCAGAGCGGTTTATTGATTTGACGATTTCGGCATCAGGCGCAACTTCAAATGGCGGCCGTACCAGTATTGTTTTGAGAGATGCGTTAAAATTTGAATCTGCCTGGCTCAACTTATCCAAAATTGTTTGATATTCTGAAATAACTTGTGTTTCACTTTCCCCCGGCAAGGTGCGGCGCTCAATTTGAATGGTGCAACGCTCCGAATATGTACTCAATCCCGTTCCGCCGTTAATCGTCGAAATATGAAATGATCCTGGTCCCAACAAGGGATGTTTTTGTCGTTGATAAATTTCTTGCAGCAACGTCTCCAATTCCGCCAGAAGTTTTCCGGCGTGCATATTAGCATCGATGCCCAAATCGTAACGGCTGCCGTGGGCAGCACGGCCTAAAATTTCAATTTCTAGCCAAATAAATCCTTTGTGGGCAAGGCAAATTTCCATCTCTGTTGGTTCGGTAACAATTGCAGCATCGGTTTTGTAATGGCGAATCAAATCGGCTGTGCCGATGCTGGAGTGTTCTTCATCCGCCACTGCTGCGATTAACAGATCGCCGGAGAGCTGAATCCCGCCGTCTACAAGTGCTTTGGCGGCAGCTATTTGGGCGGCAACACTGGCTTTCATATCATAAGCGCCACGGCCGTATAGTTTGCCATCACGGATTTCGGCAGAAAACGGATTTGGCATACCCTCTACATCAACCGTATCGATGTGCCCATTTAACATTAGCGACCGGCCACCACCACTCCCCTTCAGAATACCAACAACGCTCACCCGTCCTGGCTCCGGCTCGAGTTTTTCAACATTCAAGCCGATGTTTTTCAGCGTATTTGCAACATAGCCGGCAATTTCTACTTCTCCCGGCGCACCTGCAACTAACGTGGGATTCATCGAATTGATTTGCACCAAATCCGTTATTGTTTTAACCAAAAATTCCTGATCGATTTTAATATCCATTTGGTTTTCCTTACTCGACACTCACCAATTCTATAAACTATTATTTTTACATGACTTATAAAAAATCCAGCATCCAGCGTCAAAAATCTATCGCCAACTTTGTCGATTTTTTCTGCGATGACAACACTACCAATGTATGCGTTCGTACCACACCTTTTACCGGCTTTATTTTCTCTTTCAACAACGTTTCAAATTGAGAGGTATTTTTTGCATGAACCTTCAACAAAAAACCATATTCGCCGGTAATGCAATGGCATTCTTGCACCTCGTCGATTTCTTGAATACGATGGATAAAAATTGCCTCATTCTCCGGGCGGTCGATTAATACTTGGACGAAGGCGTGAACATCGATGCCGGCTTTTTCCGGATTAATCAAAGCGACGTATTTTTCTATAACGCCCTGTGCTTGCAACTTTTTGATGCGTTCATTCACTGCCGAGACAGATAATCCAACCTGTTTCCCCAATTCCGCATAAGACAACCGGCTATCTTCCTGAAGCAGCAAAACGATTTTTCGATCGGCATCATTCAACTATAAATTTTCCTTACATTCATCAATAATACAATAAAAAATCTGGTTTTAAATCAAAAATCAAGAAAATATAGTTGGTTTTTCCGGTTTTTCCAAAAACAAAAATTTTTCTGTGCAGTATTGCATCATCTTAATTATATTCTGTCGATGTAAATATTTTTTCACAATTAATTTTATCCGCAACAATCACAAAAAAATTTCGAATGAAAAGTTATGGAA
>CAXHHS010000404.1:0-6555 GCA_964015645.1 uncultured bacterium | reverse complement strand
TGCAATGGAGTCTCGGGGCTCGGAGATGTGTATAAGAGACAGGCAATGCGGTGGCTTCTACCTTAGGCGTTTTAGGAAGTGTTGCCAGGAAGTATGCCCACAAAATCCCTTTTATTTTAAAAATAAATCACAACGAATTATTAACATACCCCAGTAAATTTGATCAAATTTTATTTGCCAGCATTGACCAGGCCTTCGACATGGGAGCGGTTGCCGTTGGTGCAACCATCTATTTTGGATCGGAAGAAAGTGGCCGCCAAATTGTAGAAGTCTCCGAAGCGTTTCAATACGCCCACGATCTTGGTTTGGCAACGATTCTGTGGGCATATTTACGAAACTCTGATTTCAAAAAAGATAAAGATTATCATGTATCCGCGGATTTAACGGGCCAGGCCAATCATTTAGGCGCCACAATTCAAGCCGATATTGTAAAACAAAAACAAGCGGAAAATAATGGTGGATACACTGCCGTCAACTTTGGAAAAACGCATAAAAAAGTATACAGCGAGCTTAGCAGTGACAACCCAATCGATTTAACCCGCTACCAGGTTGCCAATTGTTACATGGGGCGTGCCGGTTTAATCAATTCCGGTGGTGCGTCCGGCGATAATGATCTGGCACAAGCTGTCAAAACCGCGGTTATCAACAAACGCGCTGGCGGAATGGGATTAATTTCCGGCCGCAAGGCATTCCAAAAACCGATGGCGGAAGGTGTGGAACTGCTGAATGCAATTCAAGATGTGTATTTGAATGATGGCGTTACGATTGCTTAAAAACCTGGTGTGTTGTAAATTATGCAATAAAATCAGTCTATCAAAAAAGCTTAGAAGCTGTTTTAAAAGTTTGATTTTATGCCACAAAGTCACAAAGTTCCACCAGCATTTTTAATGTTTTTAGTGAAACTTCGTGTCTTGGAGCCTTTGTGGCAACTTTTAAAACGGCCTCTTAGGGATAATCGTTACGGAGATAAAAAAATGCTTTCTCCGTAACGATTATCGTTAGTCATATATTTTGCTAAACCAGCCCCGAGATTTCACTCAAACATTCTACTTCAAAATTTCCCAAGTAACTCTTATATAATTTAAAGTGTTGTTGCCGCAGTAATTTCCATCGTTTCGCGATCCTGCAAATAGGCAATAACGTTTATCTCTGTGTCGGATAAATCATGCGGCTTTGCAATCGTTACCAGGTTATTTTTATCTTTACCGGGATCGATGGTTTTGAAAGCTCTTACCACGTTTGTATGATTTAAGACCTTCCGCCATTTTCCCCGCGCGAGACATCTGTTTTAACATTCTTCTCAACGAGCGCAAATCGTAAAACGGCGTTTTGAGTTTCGCCGGATAAAGAATAAGACAGGCGAATATCATTTTCAGAATCGGGTTTCTCTTTTGTTAATTTGATCTCGGCTTTTGTTGAAATCTTCAAGGCATTTTGAATGGTTGTTTTTGCTTCCCTTCGATTCGATCCCACAAATTCATCCTTGCCATTTACAATCATTTGCGGTGTATAAATGCGGCTGGAGTGAAAAGCGCTGGCATACCTGCGCTGGCGGTCGGAGAAGGCTGCATCACTATACGGATCGCGCCAACCCAGGTAATTCCAATAATCTACATGAAAAGAAAGCGCATAAATACGTTGGTTTTGCTCTGCTGCTTCGGCAGCTATTTTTCCTAAAAGATGATCTGCGGGGGGACAACTGGAACATCCCTGGGAGGTAAACAACTCTACTACGGCAACCGGTTCGAATTGTGTTTTTGTCGCCATTTTTTGCGAATTCTCAGAATTATCAGCGGGTGATGGTAATAACTGAGAGAACTTATCCTGGCTGCTCATTTCACAGCTTAATATCGATAGTGTTATTAGCATTACAAAGGTTATAAGATTCAAAATAAATCTCCTTTTCAAAATTGTCCGATTATCTTCAAAAGAATATAACAAGACTTTCTTGAATATTATTCAAGCGTTTTTCACAAATTTATCAAATTCGGTGGGAAAAGCCAGGTGAGATTATTCTGCCAGACCACTGGTAAAACCAACCGGAACCCATACTTCGGACTTCAATTGATGTGTAAAGGAGATGCTATCAATGTTATCGATAATCCTGATAACAATCATTGGCTGCGAATTGAGATCGTTCGTTTCTATAAACCCGGATAACCAGGGGGAAATTTGATTTTCTGTCGGGGTAATTCGAATGGATTGAGCCTGCATTACTCGATCATATTTCCAGTTCTTAAGACGAAGTGGTTCCTGAACCAATGTGCCTTCCGCTGTTGGCAGCCCAATTTCCCAATTGCCATGCTTGGAAATTCCACTATTGGGCATTTGATAAAAAATGACAAATAGTGGGCCGGTTGGGATAACGTGCTGTTTTTTTGTTTCTTCGATAAAATCTTGAACCAGTTGCGCAGGATCGTCAACGGTTCCGGATTGTTTCATTGATACATACGGAAATTCAGTTACCATTTGTGGAGATAGCTCGACCGCCTGTGGTTTATCGACAACGGATAAATCTTGTTTTTTGTCGCAGTAGAGCAGGAGAAGTAAAAATGAAGCGATTATAAAAAAGCGGTGTACCGTTTTTATCATAAATCCCCTTCTATAAACAGAATGCCATAGTATAAGAAATTGCCATCAATAAGTCAAATAATCAGCAGAATTCAAGAAAAATAAGTTGGCAAATTTTTGAGGAGTAGGGTAGGGAAGAAGCTAATTAACAGCTGCCCAGCTGGCCTTCGGGGGAGACCAACTGAGCAACGCAGGGTCGTGCGGAGAGGTACACGATCCGATTTTAAAATTTAATGGTATAATTTTCAAAAACGATACAATACAGAACCGCAATGGTTAAATTATATGCTTTAAAAAAGCGTTGCAATAAGGGAAACCCTGATTTTTTAGCCTTTTAAGCCTGATTTTTCTGTGGGGTGTATACTACATTAATTATTGATCCGGGGTAATCAACCCGGTTCTAATTGCATAACGAACCAGGCCGGGAATGTCATAGATATCAAGGCGCTCCATCAGTTGCCGCCGGTGGGTTTCAATTGTTTTGATACTTACATTTAACTTGTCTGCAATCTCTTTTGTTTTGCTGCCCTCGGCAATCAGTTGAAGCACTTCTTTTTGGCGATATGTCAATTCTTTTTGTTTTAATGATTCATCGGAACGCATTAAGTCTTGCAATTGTAAATTTCCGGTGCGGGCAAGATATTTTTCGATGACATGTTTTGATACCGGGGGCGAAAGATAAGTTTGCCCATTCGCTACGGAGGTCAGGGCAATTTCCAATTCATGAATTTCGGCATCCTTTACCAAGTAGCCGGATGCCCCACATTTTAGCGCTCTTAATACATATTCTTCAGTAACATACATGGATAGAATAATAACTTTAACTTGGGGGAGTTCCTTGCAGAGTCTGGCTGCTGCTTCCAGGCCGTTTAATTCCGGCATAGAAATATCCATTAAGACGATATCGGGTTGTAATTCGTGTGCTTTCTGGAGGGCCTCTCGTCCATTGTTTGCTTCGGCAATAACTTCTAATTTATGAATGTTTTCCAACAGGGACTTTATTCCCGCACGAATTAACCGGTGGTCGTCGGCAAGTAATACCCGGATTGGGTTCATTGTTTCTTCGCTTTCTTTATAAACGATTTATAAATTACCTATAACTAATTTTGATGATTTTTACTCATTCAAATTCCAGTCGTAGTCGGTGTGTTTGATTTCCCATTCGCCCGGGTTTTGGCGGATTTTTTGGGCGATGCCGTCGGGGATATATTGAGCAACAAATAGTAAAATTTCTTCATCCGTTTGGCCGAAATCGCTATCAAACCAATCCAAGATTTTGCTGAGGTGCGCTTGCTTGTTATCCGCGTCAAAATAATACTTATCCGTATCATTAAAAAATTGAACCGCCTGATCGGTTAACTGTTCATCCAATTTATCCCCCTCGTACGCTTCCAAGCGTAAATCCGGACAACCGATGGAGGCGCAAACCAGCGCAAAATGAGCACGAGGGCAAGGCGTTTCAAGACAAATTTCGGAAAAAGGGGCATTTGGATTTTTCCTCGATGCCCTGATGATTTTGTGCTCAATATAATTTAATGAAATGGATTTGCCATTTATGTTCACAAATTTTTTATCCCAAATGGTTTTTTTTAGAACATAACCGATTGCCAATCCGCCAAAATGGAGATCATTTATGCTTTTTACAGGGTAATTATCGCAAATAACTTTTAGTGTAAACGCATTGTAGGCATTTAACCAAAACGCAAGTTTATCATTTGCATTCGATATCGTTTCCGGGTTGGTTGCCGAAAGTCGGGAAATATAAGTATCCAACCGGGTATCTTTGCACAATGCCGTATAATTTACTTTCCCATCTTTAACATAGTTTTGCAGGATCGCGGTAAATTGAGCGTGTGGTTCCTTTTCATCGAAGTTAAGGCCGTTTGCTGCGGGAGGAACTTCAACAAATTTTCCACTGCAATTTACAAAGAGCAGAAGAAGGAAAAAGATGGAGAGAAAATTTTTGTAAATCATTTAACCCCTACTTTGTTATGGCGAACTTTTCGACTTGACATTTTATACGGAAATCGATAGCTTAAATTAAGGGGGTGAGATAAAATAAATTCTCAGGTTCCTCCTGAAATTTCTTGAGAACTCAGGTGTTGAGTGAAAATAAAAGATTTCATATTATCTCACCCCCTAAAACGATAAACCGCTAATTAAGGAGGCATCGTCATCAAACAATGCGGCTATAGCCTTGATAAGATTATCTCCCAAATGCCCCATTTAAAACAAGTATATAAATCCGATCTGCAAGCCGGGGATACGCTGCTTATCAATACCCACAACTCCTGTTATTCCGTTAAAGTTTTGGACAATGGGTATTACCTGGTTTCCGGTGGGTGGTTTGATTTGCACCAGCTTTCTCCGTTGGAAACGACAATTGCCGGTTGTACCTGGGGCGGCAGTATTATTAAAGCGGATATAGTTGCTGCCTGTGGATTGTGCCTGGAGTTTGGAAATCGTGTTATCACCAGCGCGATTCAGAAAATTGTGGTTATTAAAAATACTGCCATGAATTAATCAAATTTCTCGCCATAAAAACAAACTGGCTGTAGAAATATAGCATTATTCGATTTAATCCTCCACTAAAAATCAAAGCCTCAAAACTTCTTCAACTCGTCTTTTACTAATTTTATCATAATTGATTTAGCGCGATTGGGGAGAAAAGCGCTTTTAAAGCCGTCGAGAATGAGTGTTTTTACTTCATCTAAGGTAAGATTCAAATGTTTGGCTGCCAGGTAATATTCGTTGGTAACGGTTGTGTCGGAAATTAAGCGATTATCGGTGTTGATGCAAAGGCGCAGGCCATAATCATAATAAAATCTCAAAGGATGTTTTTCCAGCGAAGGCGCAGCGTTGGTTTGAATATTACTGAGAAGGCAAATCTCTAATGGAATACGATGATCGTTCACATAATTAAGCAAATCGCCATCCTCGTATAGACGTGTCCCATGCCCGATACGATGCGCCCCGCAATAATGAATTGCCTGCTGAATGCTTTCTGCGCCGTATGCTTCCCCGGCATGTATCGTCGTGTTAATATTGTTGTTACGAATTAAATAAAATGCCTCTTTGTGATGTTTGGCAGGGTTATTTTCTTCTTGCCCGGCAAGGTCAAATGCGACGACGCCCCGGTTTTTGTATGCCACAGCAAGCTCTGCTAAAATTAGCGACGTTTCCGGGTTGATATTGCGCATCCCGCAGATAATAACCCCGGTTTTGATATTGAATTTTTTCTCCGCTGCTTGTAAACCTTCAATAACAGCGTCTACAATCGTGGTTAATTTTAGCCCTTTTTGCGTGTGTAAAATCGGGGAATAGCGTATTTCCATATACCAAACGTTTTCGGCGGCAGCATCTTCTGCAAGTTCGTAAGCAACGCGATACAGTGCTTCCGGCTCCTGCATTACAGAAAGCGTAATATCGAATCCTTTTAAATATTCGCCTAGATTCTTACAGTTTTTCCCGCTCATAACAATTTCTGCTAGCTTTTTCGGGTCAGTAGAGGGCAATTTTACAGCTTGTTCTTTGGCAAGATCGATCAAAGTTGATACACGCAAGCAACCATCAAGATGGACATGTAAGTCTGTCTTGGGAAGTTTTTGTAACAAATCAACGGGGATTTCCATGGTAAAATACTCCTTTTTTAACCATTGGTAACATTCAGTAAATCCTATAATTTAGGAGAAACACAGAAAGTTTGGTAGGAAATTTTTTCTTCGCCTTAAATAAGGCGTCGAAAGTAGGAGTGCAAAATTCATTTTGCATGGAATAATCCTGGCGCAAAATAAATTTTGCACTCCTTTTAAGGCGTATTCGGCGGTTGCACAGTGGAATCCGGGGGGGATACTGGCGTTGCCTGCGGCTCCGTTTCCAGCCCGGCTCCGGATGTTTCCGCCGGCTGCTCATCGGGCAGTAGGCCACTTTGCTTATAAGCTTCCCGGCGCCTGTCTCTTATACACATCTGACGCTGCCGACGAG
>CAXHHS010000403.1:0-6559 GCA_964015645.1 uncultured bacterium | reverse complement strand
ACACCAAGAAGCTCGTCGGCAGCGTCAGATGTGTATAAGAGACAGGTGTTGGTGCATGGAGAAAGCGACCGTTCCTGGGTGTGCATTAGCAGCTCGCGAGAGGAAGAGGTTCGCCAACTGTTGCAAACGTTATCGGAAAACGATCGCAATTTTGCCGCCTTGGAAGATTGGATATTGCCAATTGTAAGCGCAGGCCGGGAGGTTGTTTGGAAATTATCCACTGTGCAATATGTTTTGCCGGATTCAATTATCTTGCCAAAACCCGGTATCTCGTCAAATTCTTTATCGGTCAAAGATGCGCAGTGGATTTTCACCCATTCCGATTATAAAAATTATATTTCGCAAGAATATATCGAAGATTGTATACAACGCGGCCCATCTGCCGGAATTATTGCCGATGGGAAATTAGCTGCCTGGGGAATGACGCAGGATGACGGCGCTATCGGGTTTTTGCATGTGTTAAAAAACTATCGCCGCCGGGGTTATGCCCGTAGTATTGCCCTGGCGCTTGTCGAAAAAGTTCGTGCTGCCGGAAAGCTGCCATTTGCTTACATTGAACCGGAAAACAGAAGCTCTACCGCTTTATTTTTAAACCTGGGGTTTGAGCGGGATAAGGTGATTCATTGGTTTGAAGTGAAGCATTATGTAAAATAATTAGCCCCTTGCCTCGCTATAGAATTCAAAAGTACATTATTTTGAAACGAAGATGATTTTCGAAAACATTAAGGAAAAAATGAAAACACTTCCATTAGAAATACCCATCTTAGTTGAAATTTGTCGTCAAAATGATGTTGCGAAATTAGGTGTTTTTGGTTCTGTTGTGCGAGGTGAAGCTACAGAAACAAGTGATATTGATATGTTGGTCTACTTTACTAAGCCTAAAAGCTTGCTTGCCCTGGTTAAGCTAAAGCGGGAACTATCTAAAGCGCTTGAGAAGGAAGTTGATTTGTTAACAGAAGCTGCAATTAGCCCCTATATTCGGGATAGAATTCTGAACGAAGTTGAGGTCATATATGAAGCCTGATGATGCGATCTATCTTCGTCACATTTTGGATGCAATTGAAAAAATTGAGCGATATTTACAAGGATATGTCAAAGATACATTCCTCAGAGATACTCTTGTTCAAGATGGAGTTATCCGCCAGCTTGAAATTATTAGTGAGGCTACGAAACAACTTTCACAGGAATTAAGAATACAATATTCGCATATTCCCTGGCAAGATATTGCTGGAATGAGAGATGTACTAATCCATCACTATTTTGGTGTTGATATTGATAAAGTATGGCTTACGACCCAGGAAGATATTTTATTTGTAAAAGCTGAAGCCATTAAGATATTGGAAAAGTTACAGTTAGGCTGAATCAAAACAATGTGACAATAACAAATCTACCTTGATTTAGAAAAATAAAGCCACGGTATATTGGACTTTTTTATACAACTTATTGTTGCCGGATTCGTCATCGGCAGTGTATATGCGATGATCGCCCTGGGGTTTGTGTTGATTTACAAATCATCGGCGGTGATTAACTTTGCGCAGGGAGAATTGTTGCTAATCGGGGCTTATATTTGCCTGACGCTGACAGTCGATTTGCAAATTCCCTTTTTACTCTCCTTTTTAATGACGTTGCTGTTTTCCATCATCTTCGGATTTGCGATTGAGCGCCTGTTTTTGCGGCCAATGATCGGCGAGCCAATTTTATCCGTCATTATGCTAACGATCGGATTATCCGCTTTTTTTCGAGGAATCGTACTGATTTTTTGGGGCGCAGATACCCGTACGTTTCCGGAAATCTTTTCTGCCACGCCATTATCCTTTGGAACAGTGGAAATTTCCGGGATTTATATTTGGTCGCTGTTGTTGTCAATCATATTCCTTATTGTGCTAACGCTGTTTTTCAAATATACCAATATCGGTATCGCTATGCGCGCCACTGCCGATGATCAAACGGCAGCGCTTTCCATGGGAATTTCCGTGAAAAAAGTATTTGCAATGGCCTGGGCAATTGCGGCAGTCGTGGCAGCGGTTGGCGGGGTGCTGTTAGGCAACATCAACGGGTTGAATATTTCGCTAACGCATTTCGGGCTAAAGGTTTTCCCGGTAGTTATTCTCGGCGGGTTGGATTCCGTTCCCGGTGCAATCATCGGCGGATTTCTGATCGGCCTTTTGGAAACGCTCTCCGGCGGCTATCTCGATCCGCTCATCGGGGCGGGTGTTAAAGAGGTCGCTCCCTTTGTTGCGCTGGTAATTGTGCTAATGATTAAGCCGTACGGGTTGTTTGGGTTAGAAAGGATTGAAAGGGTATAGATTGGAATAAATAGTAGGCAATAAGCAATTCCTTTGGTGAAAGTAGGTCGAATGCTAATTTACCTATTTGTCGAGGTTTTATTTTAAAAGAAGTTTTATAATATTCCAAAACCAAAATAATACCGGAACACTAAGTAAAATAATGGCAATGATGCTAATTTTATAATTCCTTTTACTTTGCTTAAACACAATTTTTAACAGTTTATTAACTTTTTCAAAATCAACCTCAAGTTTTGCTCTCGTTTTTTCAAGATCAGTTTTGGCCTCCGAGCCATTTATCGAAAATTGCTGCTGCTCGGGCAGTTTTTTAATATCCTCATGTAGGATCTGGTGTTGTTGTTGAAGCGCATTGGCCACTTTGTTCAGATTGGAGTTTAATAGTTGAAGCTGGCTATGAAGTCGATCATATTTGTTATTCATCTCTTTTGTTGATCTCAAAATTTCAGTGATGGCTTCTTCCAACTGTACTTTATGGGTATTGTTTGTCATGTCTAACCTTAAGTTTTAACTAAAATTGGAGCCGCAAATTACACCCGGTTGCCACTTCCATCGTGCCTTTGGGGTTTTGCGGTTTGTCGCTAAGGCAGGAAACGTTTTAAGGAAAGAAGCATAATGAAGCCAAAAGATAAATGCGTGATGGCTTGCACTGGTTTAAGGGAAGAGTTTTTTATAACGCTTCTTTCGCACAAACCAAATTGTTTTAATATCTTCATTTGTATTCATCACTAAAACCGCAAAAAATGTTTAGGCTTGACTGAACCGCTGATTCGTAAATAAGTTGCAACGGTGCGTTGGGAAAAGGATAGGCGCTGATCATTGACGAATACGGCAAACCCGAATAAAAAAATCTATGTATAGACTACCCTCCGGTGTTTTCAACGCAACCTACCAGCAAGATTCTGCCTTATTCAGAACAAAATTTCAGAAATTTTGGCTAATCTCGTTTTTCCTATTCCTGATCATTTTTCCCTTTATTAGCAATGATTACATCATATCGGTAGCGAATTTGATTGGGATTGCCGTTATCGGTGCGGTGGGGTTGAATATTTTAACTGGGTTTGCCGGGCAGATTTCCATTGGACACGGCGCGTTTGTGGGGATTGGGGCGTATGCCTCGGCGCTGTTGGTTTCCGAACTGCATATCCCGTTTTGGGTTTCCCTGCCCCTGGCCGGCCTGTTTACCGCTTGCGTGGGATTGATTTTTGGCCTGCCGTCGCTGCGCGTAAAGGGATTGTATTTAGCGATTGCCACGCTCGCCGCACAGGTCATTATCAATTTTGTGATGATTAATTGGTCAAGTTTAACCAAAGGCACTTCCGGTCTGCCGGTCGAATCGCCACAGGCTTTCGGTTTCGTTTTTGATACGGACTTATCATATTATTTTTTGATCGTTTTTTTTGCGATCCAGGCGGTAACGTTTGCCAAGAATTTACAGCGTACTAAAGTCGGGCGAGCCTTTATGGCCATTCGCGATAACGATTTGGCCGCAGAATTAATCGGCATTAATCTATTTAGATACAAACTGTTCGCATTTTTTATCAGTTCGTTTTATGCCGGGGTTGCCGGGGCGCTGTGGGCGCATTATGTTACTTTGATTACGCCGGAGCATTTTACCATCGTAGAGTCGATCAATTATCTCGCCATGATTATCATCGGCGGCATTGGCAGCGTTTTGGGCGCTATTTTAGGAGCAATCTTTATGGTGTTGCTGCCGGAAATCCTGCGATTAGTTTCCGATTCGCTTAGCAGTATTTTTCCCGATATTGGCAATTTTTTCTTCGCCTTAAAAGACGTGATATTTGGATTAATCATCATTTTGTTTTTAATTTATGAGCCGCAGGGCCTTAGCCATCGCTGGCAGATGATAAAAGCGTATTGGAAGTTGTGGCCGTTTTCTTACTAAATGTGTTTGAGTGTTCACGCCTCTTCAAGTGTTCGCGTGTTTTTGTAACTTGCCACACAATGTTTCCTGTGAAAAACATTTGAACACGAAAAACTAACTGGAGATATTCGATGCTGCTGAAAAAAATGTTCAAGATTATACAATTTTTCCTTGTCGGAACGATGATTTTGGCTTGTGGAAAGTCCGATTCCGGAAACGGAGAGAAACAAATAAATGTCGGCGCGCTATTTGATTTAACTGGCCCGACCAGCGATGTCGGCTGGCATTACACCGATGGCATTCGCGATTACATCCAATATGTAAATGAAAAAAAAGGCGGCATCGGTGATGGCGTCAAAATCAATTTGATTTGGACGGATTACCAATACAAAATCCCCCAGGCAATTTCCGCTTATTCCAAATTTGTGAAGCAGGATAAAGTCGTCGCCATCATTGGTTGGGGAACCGGCGATACCGAGGCGCTGAAATCGAAAATCATCAAAGACCAAATCCCCTTTACCTCCGGATCATTTTCCCAACACCTCGTTTGGCCGCCGAAATGGAATTTTCTGCCCATAACCACTTATGCCGACCATGTCCGCATCGTGATGAAATATTTTCGCGACAATTGGCAAGAAGCACGAAATCCCAGGATGGCGCTAGTTTACAACGACAGCGGCTATGGCAAAGCGGTGCTAAAACCGGCTCGCGAATATGCGAAGGAAATCGGCATCGATTTGGTAGCGGAGGAAGTCGTCGGCTTGCGTGATTTGGAAGCAACCTCCCAAATGCTGCGCATTAAAGAAAAGAAGGCTGATTTCGTTTATATGCAGGAAACCTATACCGCCACATCCACGGTGTTAAAAGAAGCGAAGAAACACGGTATGACCGGTGTAACATTTACCGGCAACTACTGGGGAACCGGCCAAAAATTAGCCGAGCTTGCGGGTGAGGCAGCGGAGGGGTATCTCGGCATTATGCCCTTCGCCATTTGGACGGATGAAGGCGAGGGTGTTGAATTCGCTAAAATGCTCAATACCAAATATCATCCCGATGTTGAGTATCGCGAAGGGCAATACATGACCGGCATCGTTAACGCCATGATGATCCTGCGCGGCATCGAAATTGCTCTGGAAAACGCCGGTGGTGATCCGGCAAAAGTTGCCGGGGCGAATGTTTTTAAAGGTCTGGAAAGCTTAAAAGAGTTTGACACGTTGGGCATGACCTCGCCCATCAGCTTTAGTGCCAGCGAACATCGCGGCGCTAAAAAGGGCCGGCTGGTTACTATCAAAAACGGCCAGCTAATTGCCGCCACCGGCTGGCTGGATGCCCCGCCGGTGCCGCAAGCGGAAATGCGCGGAGAGTAATGCAAAATTTCATTTTGCAATTATTTGAACTAGAGAACCGGAGAAAAAGAAGTTGCAAAAGCATCCAGTAAATCCTGTTCATCCTGTCAAAAATATGCTGAAACTAAATAACATCGAAGTCATCTACAACGACGTTATCCTGGTATTAAAGGGCGTTTCGCTGGAAGTGCCGGAAGGGGAAATAATTTCTCTATTAGGCGCAAACGGTGCGGGAAAAACTACCACATTAAAAGCGATTTCCGGTTTATTAAAAGAGGAAGACGGTGAAATAACCGATGGGTCTATCGAACTCAAGGGCAAACGAATCGACACTCAAAGTGCGGAAAAAATTGTTCGCGATGGCATTTTCCAAGTAATGGAAGGCCGGCGAGTGTTTGAACATCTAACCGTTGAGGAAAACCTCCGCGCTGGGGCCTTTACGCGAAAAAACAAAAAGAACATTAAGCGCGATATGGAAATGGTTTATACCTATTTCCCGGCGTTAAAAAATCTCAAAAACCGAACGTCCGGCTATCTTTCCGGTGGCGAGCAGCAAATGCTGGCAATTGGCCGGGCGTTAATGGCGCGCCCGAGAGTAATGTTGTTAGATGAACCATCTCTCGGCCTGGCACCACTATTGGTGGAAGAAATCTTCAACATTATTCAAAGAATCAATACGGAAGAAAATGTCAGCATTTTATTAGTGGAGCAAAACGCCATGGCAGCGCTGGAAATTGCCTCCTTCGGCTACATCATGGAAAACGGGCGTATTGTGATGGATGGCCCGGCAGAAAAACTGCGGGAAAATCCTGATGTGAAAGAATTTTACCTCGGCCTGACGGAATTAGGACAAAAGAAGGGTTTTAAAAACGTAAAGCATTACAAACGCCGCAAGCGCTGGCTAACTTAAAAATGAATGTGCGAACCAAAGTTATAATTTCAGTCTTCAACAATAATGAAGTTTTGCTTTCAGAAGGCTACGATCCAGTACGCAATTTTAAGTTTTACATCCCGGTTGGCGGCGG
>CAXHHS010000402.1:0-6567 GCA_964015645.1 uncultured bacterium | reverse complement strand
CAGAGGCAAGGGCGTCTCGTGGGCTCGGAGAGGTGTATCCGAGCCAGAGACGGTCCGGTAACCTGTCCGGCGGTACGTTCGAAAGAGTGCGATAGCGGCAAAAACGACAGCGCGATTTCGTTTTCTCCCAGCGGAATTGCCCGCTGACCGGCTTCTATATTAGAGAGTATATTGCCGTGCGATAGCATAACGCCCTTTGGTTCGCCGGTGGTGCCGGAGGTGTAAAT
This sequence comes from uncultured bacterium, assembly GCA_964015645.1. Taxonomy (GTDB): domain Bacteria; phylum Calditrichota; class Calditrichia; order RBG-13-44-9; family J075; genus CAXHHS01. The sequence continues at coordinate 6,340 of CAXHHS010000402.1, read as the reverse complement.
GATGGTCGCCAGATCATCGAGGGCTAATTTGGAAACCGAATTTTCGATGAAGCCGGGATGTGCCGTTAAAAATTGCTCTCCGGCTTTAGCGACTTTTGCAAGTGCTGTAAAATCAGTATCTTGAGTGTTTTCATCATCCATAATGATGAAATGCTGGACCTGGTTGAGGTGAGATTGGATGCTTTCCACTTTTGCCCGCTGCTCGGCAGTGGAGACGATGACGATTTTAGCATCGCAATCGTTGATAATATAAGCGGATTGGTCCGGGGGTAGCGTTGGATATACTGGCACGGAGATCGCGCCGTTGCACAAAATGGCATAATCGCAAAAAATCCATTCATAGCGATTTTCCGAAAGCAAAATCACCTTATCGCCTTTAGTAACGCCAAGTGCGGCAAACCCGGCGGCTAAATGGGAGACGCGCTGTTTGATTTCGCTATACTTGATCGAATGGTAAATGCCATCTTTTTTATACATCACGCCGGTTTGAGAGGCGTTTTTCTCACAGGCGGAATAGAACATTTCTGACAGGTTGGAAAACGGCTTCACATTGGTCTCCGCGGATTATCATCAAAGCTAATTTTATAAAAACAACATGGAAGTTGCAAGAAGCAAATCGTTACAAATTGCAGCTATTCAGCCCACGAAATACACGACAAGATTGGAGCAGCAAGTTTTCGATGAGAAAAAAACACTGCTACAAACCTCTTAAAAATTAATTGAAAAATTGAAAAGATAAAAATAAGTTGCTCAAACACCGTTTTTACAAAAGGTATAAAGATGAAATCAGTTTATTATTTCCGGGCATTGTGCTTGTTTGCAATCGTTTTGATAGCAGCAGGCTGTAATAATTCTACCGAGCCGCAAATGGCGCAAATTTCCATCAACACAAATTCACTCTCCTTTACGCAGATGGATTCTCAGAAAATTATTGTAATATCCAATCCCGGAGACCCGGCCCTTCATTGGACGATCACCTCAAAACCGGATTGGCTTACCGTTTCAAAATTTCTTGGGGAAGTGAAAAGCGCTCCGGATACGGTTTTGACAACAGCCGGCATTCAAACCCCGGTGGGCAATTATTCGGGAAAAATTGTAATTGAGTACAATGGCGGTATTCAAGAAATTTCCATTTCATATTCGGTTCAATTTAATGTGGCGGTTTTTCCGGGAGAGGAAGCGGCGGAAATAAAATTGGGCGAAACCTATAACTGGATCATTGACGTTCACGGTTTTTCCGACACCTTTATAACCGTATTCGATAATAACGGCGCAATTACCGGCCACATTGTTTTGTACCAAAGTTTGGGGATTGAGTTTTTAGTGGAGGGAATGGAACTTACCCCGGAATTCACCAACCCGGTAAGAAGAATTATGCTTAAATCGCCCTATGATGGCGTAACGGATCGATTTGTCGGAATTAGCAATTCGCTCCGGGAGGTGGAAAATGCCTACGGAACGCCGGATGCGATCGATAGCACATCCGGCTGCTACGAGTATTCCGCGGGAATACGCTTTCGTTACACTCCCGGGTCAACCTTCATCACCACAATAGAAATTTTTTGAAGCCCCGGTTAAAAACGAACTGCAACCTCATTCCGCCCCCATATCCGCCTCTCGTTTGGCTTTAAAAGCAGAGCCTTCTTTCCACCGCGGAAAATGGTCTTCCATACTTAATTTTTGGCCGATACGGAACAACAGGCGCATGTCATCAACCGCGCCGCTTAAATCCCAATAATCGGGATCGTATTCATCATCCGGTTTATGGTAAAGCCTGGATGTCCAGTCCTGCGAGGCTTCCAAAATTTCTGCTTTGCTTTTTTTAACATGATCGATTCCCATTTTGGTGTAAAGCGCGGGAACGCCTTGCTTGGCAAAGCTAAAATGGTCGGAGCGGAAAAAAATGCCTTTATTCGGTTCAGGGTCCGGGCGGACATAGCGGTTTTGCGCTTTGGCTGCTTCGGTAACATAATCATCCAAATCGGAATTGCCGAGGCCGATGACGGTAATATCTTGCATCTTTCCGAAAATGTTGAGGGCATCCATATTTAAAACAGCGACGGTTTTATTGAGCGGGTAAATGGGATTGGCGGCATAGTAAGCAGAGCCTAAAAGCCCCTGCTCTTCTGCCGTTACCGCTAACATCAAAATTGAGCGGCGCGGTTTCGGCTGCAATTCGGAAAACGCCCGGGCGATTTCGATTAATGCCGCGGTACCGGTGGCATTATCGCGCGCACCGTTAAAAATGTTGTCGCCTTCCATCTCCGGATTGATGCCGAAATGATCCCAATGCGCGCTGTAAATAATATATTCATCCTTGTGATCGGTTCCGGGAAATAAAGCGATAACGTTGTTCGAAACGGAATGCTCAATTTCGTTTTTCAGCGTTAGCGAATATGTTAGGCCAAAACTTCGGGCTTTAAAGCCGGGTTTGGCAGCGGCTTTGGTTAATTCATCATAATTCAGCCCGGCGTGGGCAAAAATATGGCGTGCGCCATCAGTAGAAATCCAACCTTCCACCGCACAGCGAGAGGCGTTTTTATCGGCGGCTTCCATGTAAAACTGCGGCCCGGTCCAGCCGCCCTGCACCACAAACCAGGGATAACCGGCCGGCGGCGTATCGTGAATAATAAAAACGCCTTCCGCGCCCTGGCGGGCAGCTTCTTCGTATTTGTAAGTCCAGCGGCCGTAGTAGGTCATCGCTTTGCCCGTAAACAGGCTGCTGTCGCCGGTGGCAAAGCCAGGGTCATTTACCATTACGACGACGGTTTTGCCCTTCACATCCAGTCCGGCATAATCATTCCAATTGTATTCCGGAGCCACAATGCCGTAACCGGCAAATACCAGTTCGGAATTTTTGACGTTAACTTCATCCACCATTCGCCGGGTAACGGCAACATAATTGCTGCCATGTGCTAATGAGGCGCCTCGCCCGGTTCCCTTAATTTCCAGCGATTTATCCGGCGTTGAGGTAAGTTTTACCAGCGGTACTTTCTGGAAAAAACTATCACCGTTTCCCGGTTGCCAGCCGAGTTTTTCGAACTCGCTTTTCAGATACTGAATGGTTTTTTCTTCCCCGGGAGAAGACGGCGCGCGCCCGGCAAATTCATCTGAAGCTAACTTTTTTATATGCTCGGTAAAATTCGTTATATTAATACTTTCCTCAGCTTGTTTGATATTAGTTTGGGATTGAGCGAATGCGGTTGCAAATATCGAAATTATTAAATAACTGAAAATTATAACCTTAATCTGTTTCACGATAAAATCTCCTGATTGCGAATGAACAATAAAGTTATACATCTGGTTTATTTGAAAAATGGCTCAAATATATGATAAGGCGGTATTAATAATCAAGCGATAAAGATGGCCGGACGCTCAAGGAGTGTCAAACTTCCGTTTGATAGTAACAGCCGCAAAACTAAAGTTTGCTCGTAATCAAGCTAAGTTCGGCAATGGTCAAGCTGAAGCTTGACACTCCCTTACAACCCATAACTCTCAATTTTACGATAAAGTGTTGCGGTTCCAATGCCAAGCATTTCCGCTGCTTTGGTTTTGTTGCCATCGCAAGATGTTAACACGCGCTGAATATGCTGTTTCTCAATCTCGGCAAGCGTAGTGGAAGCGGTTAGCGAATCGGGAAGCGGCAGCCGGGTATTTAAAGTGACTTCTCGCGGCAGGCTCGCTGCCTGTAAAACGTCCCCGCTATTCAAAATAAGCGCTCTTTCGATAATATTGCGCAGTTCCCGGATATTGCCGGGAAAGGGATAGCTTTTCAGCTTTTCGATAAATTCATCAGCGATTCGGTTTACAACCCGGTTCATTTTCGGAGCATAGTATTTCACAAAATGGTCTGCGAGAATGGGAATGTCTTCTTTGCGCTCGCGCAGCGGGGGAATCTCGATTTTCATCACCCCGATCCGGTAGTAAAGGTCTTCCCGGAAATTTCCCGTTTGGATTTCCGCTTCCAGGTTGCGGTTGGTGGCGGCGATAATTCGCACATCCACGTCTGTTGTCTTGGTATCCCCGGCCTTGATAAACGATTGGGTTTCTAACGCCCGCAGCAGTTTGGCCTGCAAATCGATGTTCATCTCTCCAATTTCATCCAAAAACAGCGTGCCTTCATCCGCTTCTTCGAACAGACCTTTTTTGTTTTTATCCGCGCCGGTAAATGCCCCGGCTTTGTAGCCGAACATTTCGGACTCCAGCAAGTTTTTGGCAAAGGCGCTGCAATTAACTGCGACAAACGGTTTTTGCTGTCGGGCGCTGGCGTAATGAATTGCCTGGGCAAAAATCTCTTTACCGGTACCGGTTTCGCCGATCAAAAGCACCGGGGTGTTCGTTTCGGCGACTTTGCGGGCAATCGTAACCGCTTCCTTTAACGCGCGGGATTTTCCCAGGAGGTTTTGAAAACCGTATTTCTCGCTCAACTGGTTTTCCAGGCGCTTTATTTTGGAGGCCATGCGCACTTTTTGCAGCGCTCGTTCTATCACCGGAATAATCTGGTTATCCTCATCGCCTTTGGTGATGTAGTCGAAAGCGCCGTCTTTAATCGCGCGCACCCCGTCTTCAATGGTGCCGTAGGCCGTAATCATAATAGTTTCTACCAGCGGATGGGCTGCTTTGATTTTCGGAATTAAATCCAGGCCGTTTACATCGCCAAGCATCACATCGCACAGCACCACCTCGATGTTGTCTTCGGTTTGCAGCATTTTCATTCCACTGCGACCATCGGCGGCATCCCAAACCCGGTAATTTTCCAGTGTTAAAAGGCGCATTAGGAGTTTGCGCAGGTCAAACTCATCGTCAATTATTAAAATATTTCCTTTAGTTTTCATACGATATAAAAATATCCGTAATGTTGGATTGTTGGCGTTGTGCTATTCCAATTTTCCCGTGGATTCTCTTTTCAAATCTCTCAATCAGCCTCGCTTACCTTGACACCGTAAAATTCCCCGTTTTATCAAAATCGAGATTGGCTTTCGGTAGCATTGGCAAGGAAGACCCTAAATCGACATTACCGTTAAAGCGATAGGAAAGCTCGTTGTTGCCGCTCAGCAGTTGAAACACCGAACTGCCCAAATCCAAAAAATTAAGCGAAACCGGCAGCTTGAGCGTTGATTTGCCATGTTCATCAACCGACAGAGCCTCGTTGGTAATACCGGAAACCCAGTTTTTGCCGTTCACATTTAAGTTGTAATCCATTTTGTGCAAATTGAGTGAAAAGCCGTTGGGATTGTTGATATTCACGCCAACTTCCAAATCTGCGCCGGTTAAATTCAATTTACTCACTTTTACCGATCCCAGGCTGATGGAGGGTAGTTTTACCATGGGAATTTCGCCGCTTTTGCTTACCGGCACTCGAATGCTGCCTAAAATCGGAACATCGAACAAAAACCCCGTTTTCATTTGGTACATCGAATTATCTTCCTGGTGTAAACTTTTTATGGCATTAAACAAATCGGAAAAACCGACGGTTACCGGAATTTGAACGCCATGATTTCCATTTGCGATAATTTCCAGGCCATCGCTATTTTCGCCTTTGATAAAGGAGTTATCATTCACTAAAAAATCGTAATCAAATCCGTTTAGTTTTACACCCAGGGAATTGGGGTTATCGATGTTGATATCAAACAGCAAATCGATCGTTTTAAAATCGAAACCGGTAACTTTCATATCTTCCACTGTTACATGCGGTTTTTGGATGCCTTCTTTAACAATTGTATTGATAGTGCTGCAAGCGGTTAAAAAAAACCATATCGTAAATGTGAGAATCAAGGTTTTCAAACTGTTTGCCGTTCCACTCGATTTTTTCATTGCCTTCTCCACAGATTTTTATTGCTAATTGATTATTGATTCGCTAATATCCTGTCCCTTATGTAATTTTTCAAGCACATTCTCAAATCACGAGTAGAGCACATTCTCAATTAACTTCGGAAACCCGAAAAGGATAAGTAGATGGACAAAAATATTCATGAAGGAATTTTAGAAATTTTACCGGAAGGCTATGGATTTTTACGCGATGATACCAAAAACTTTCGAATTCAACCCAAAGACCCCTATGTTGCCGCCGGAACCATCCGCCAGCTTGGCCTGCGAGAAGGGCTGCGAATTACCGGGGAATTGGGCGAACCCAAAAATCCCAATCAAAGCCCTCCGTTAGCGAAGGTGCTTAAATGCAATGGTGTACCGGTAGAAGATTATGCAAAAATTGACGACCTTAAATCCGCTGTCAGTATTGATCCGGAAGAACGGCTTACGATGACCCTGGGCGAAAGAGATCGCACCGGGCGATTTATCGACATGTTTACGCCCATGGGTAAAGGCCAGCGGGGAATGATTA